>CAIVAX010000110.1 GCA_903903935.1 uncultured Hyphomicrobiales bacterium
ACGTGAGTATCTTTCTATCAGGCAAGCAAGTGATCAGAATGGTTTAAGAGGATGCGCAACGATAGCGCCCTTTTGACCAATCACAAAACTGGCGACGTCTGCGGCAAAGCGCGCAGCTGTGAGAGGATCATCACCGGCCAAAAGCCGGGCGAGATATGTGCCATTAAAACTATCGCCTGCACTCGTCGTATCGACCACATGCGCCACAGGGCTGGCAGGCAGAAAATGCGTTTCCCCTGCCCTCAAAAGTGTGATGCCCTCAGCACCCTGTTTGACGACGATATGGTCTAACCCAAGCGCCCGATAACGCGCAATCGTCTGGGCAGGATTCGAATCGCCAAAGCATAAGGCTTCATCCTCAAAACTGGGCATGATGAGTGTGGCACATTGCGCAGCTTGCGTGAGAAGTACCCGCGCCTGATCAAGATCATCCCATAGCCGCAGGCGAATATTGGGATCAAACACAACCTCACGACCTGAATTTTTCACCTCGCGCACAGCTGCCAAAAATGGCGCGCGATCCTGCGGCGGGAGTATGGCCACAGTAATGCCTGAGAAAATGACAACACTGGCATCATCCAAAGCCTGTTTTAAATGGGCGGGCTCAGAGGCCAATTGACGGGCGGCAGATTGCGAACGCCAATAGGAAAAGCTGCGCTCACCCTCATGCACATGCACGAGATAAAGTCCCGGCAGACTCCCCTCCCGCTCGAGAATATAGCTCGTGCCAATGTTATGGTGCGCCATAAAATCGCGCATTTCTGCCGACAAAGCATCCGTGCCCAGCGCTGTGTAATAGTCCACAGCCCAATCTTGGGGCAAGGCCAAGCGGGCATAAAAAGCCATATTGAACGTATCGCCCGCAAAGCCCTTGTTCAGACTAAAGCCCTTGTTCTGACTCATGAGAGTCAAATCGGTGAGCTCAACCATGCATTCGCCGATCGACAATAGCCTTTGCTTCACCAGAGCCTCCTTCTCTTCGTAAGCGAACCGGCTAAGTTCTATTGCCTCAGAATACAAGTTCGATCTGACGTGAGTCTAACACATCGCAATCAGAGGCTTCTAGACAGCGATACATGCCCCTGAAGCCCTAGTCAGTTGTCTCAGGGGCAATAGACTCAATGTGAGCCATGTTCCATGGCGGGCATGTCCATTTTAGTGGCTGCCGCCTTTTCAAGATTGGGGGCGTCAACCACCACACTTGGCTTGCCGGCCAATTTCTGGCCCGTCACTATAATTTGCCCGACCATGAAAGGATGCGGCGTGCAAATATAATTATAGGTGCCAGGCTCATTAAACGTCACGCTAGCAGACTGACCTGCATCGAGCAGGCCTGTATCCCAGCCACCGCCTTGTGAGCCTGTCGCATTATGAGGTGTTTTCCCCGTATTGGCGAAAGTGACTTTTTCACCCACAGCCAAGCTGATGCGGGGAGGATTAAACATATAGTCGCTGAGACTGATCTTATCCGCCTTTACAATCGGACCTGCGAGTTCGATCACAGTTTGCGGAGGCTTAGGAGCAGGAAATTCGGCGATCTCCTTTTTGGTAGGGCTTCCCTTGAGAGAAAAGACCCAAAGCATGTCGCCATTCTGCGAACTGGTTTGGATAGACACACCGCCAGAAGCGATCGCGACATATTGGACGCCATCGATCTCATAAGTGATGGCTGGCGCATCGGCACCGGCGCCAGTTTGGAATTGCCAGAGCAGCTCGCCTGTCTTGTCATCATAGGCTTGGAAGTTGCCATCAGGTTCGCCATGAAAAACCAATCCACCCGCTGTGGAGAGGGCCCCACTGCCTTGCCCAATCGAATAGGGCATTTTTTTCTGCCACGCGATTTTATTAGTGCGCGAGTCAATGGCGGTTAAAGTACCAGCATTGCGCGTGCCCAAAGCCGGCCCTACAGTTTTGCCTGTGCCGCGCAAAATGCGGCTTTGCGGACGATCAGCCGCTGTCACATAGACATAACCCGTGCGCGAGCTGAACGACATGGGCGCCCAATTGATGCCGCCATTGCCTCCCGGTGACATTAATATGGGCTGATCATAAATCACACCAAAGATACATTTCGTCGTCCAGCCTTCCAGAGGCTGAGGACATTGCGGCATGACAGCATCACCCCGCGGAATGGGCTGTGTGGGCGAGCTGGCAACGCGGGCATCTACCTCAACCGGCTTCTCATCAATGCCAATGAGCGGCTTGCCGGTTTCACGATCAAGAAAATAAAGCCAGCCGGTCTTACATCCCTCGACTATGCCTTTGCGCTTTTTACCATCATACACTTGATCAAACAAAATCACTGGGCTTGGGCAATCAAAGTCCCATAGATCATGATGAACTTGCTGGAAGTGCCATTTATATTTGCCATCCAAAGTCAGCGCGACAATGGAGGAGCTGAATAAATTATCCCCCGGTCGATCAATGCCCATTCCACCCGCTTCTGGGCCAGGATTGCCCGTTGCAAAATAAATGAGCCCGAGCTCAGGATCGATGGCAGGCGTCGACCACACATTCGCGCCGCCCGTCTTCCAAGCATTGGCGCGTTTTGGATTGGGATCATCGCCTTTGGGCCAAGTCTCGCTGCCAAACTCTCCTGGGGCAGGAACGGTATACCAAGTCCATTTGATCGCGCCTGTCTTGGCATCAAGGGCCGTCACCTTGCCGCGCGCTTCACGATCACCGCCAGCAATGCCGGTATAAATAACGCCATTATGATAAAGTGGCGCTGCGGTGAGTGTGTATCCTTGCTGCCATTTGCCAACTTCGGATTTCCAAAGCACCTTGCCGGTCTTGGCATCCAGAGCGACCATAAATCCATCGAGCTGACCAACGAAGACTTTACCTTCTCCAACAGCAACACCACGATTATCCCAGCCACAGCAGACTGTCGTGATATTCTGATTGATGTTGGACCGATATTCCCAAATCAATGCGCCAGTCTTCGCATCAAACGCATAAGTATCATCATTGCCTGAGGCGAGATAAAGCATGCCATCTTTGACGACAGGTGTGCCCTCAAGTGAATATTTTGAGCCAAGACCAGACCCAAGATGAACAGCCCAAGCGGGTTTGAGCGTTTTAATATTTTTTGAATTGATTTGAGTGAGCTTTGAATACCGCGTCGCGCCCCAATCGCCACCTATGGTCGCCCATTCCTTGCTCGCGGGTTGACGCAGATCTGATGCTTTTTGCGCAAAGGATGCACTCAGGCTTGCGCACACAAACGCGGCTGAGACAATGAGTCTGATTGATGCGAGCAAGTTCATAGCTCCCCAGAGGTTGTTTTGAAAATTTTACTTATCCCAATTTAACCTCAAGACCCTTGGCTTTGGCAAGGGTGAAATAGCAACTTGTTCAGCTCAGCAGCTCAAAACAGCATCCAGTCGTAAACGGGCCTACGCTGCATGACTTGATCCCAACCCAAGCACGGGCTAGAATCAGAGCACAATCATATTTTAAATAGACCCACGGGGAGCTATATGTCCGCCAAATTGAACCATCTTGCCATAACCAGCGATATATATGCGTCGAATGCGCGGTTTTATATGGCTCTGTTTGGTATGAAGGGCTCAAGCAATACGCGGCCAGCCAGAGCCATGCCGGTGGGCGATGGCCAAATCGGTTTGAACAATATTCCTCGCCGCGAGGGTCGGCGCAGCGGCCTTGATCATTTCGGTTTTGAAGTCGACAGCATGAAGCTCACGCTGGAGCGTATCAAGGCTTTTGATCCCTCTCTGCAATGGGTGGTGCGCCCCTCTGTGCGCCCGAATGCGGCTGTGAGCGCCCATGATCCCGATATGATTATCTTTGATTTGGCTGAACGCAATTCTGGCAAAGCGCAAGATATCTTTGCCGAGAATGATTGGAAGCAAGAGCGCTATATCAATCATATTGCCTTGCGCTGCCGTCAGCCCGATCGCAGCGCGGAATTTTATTCAAAGGTATTTGAGCTTCACGCCATCCAGAAGGATGGCAATTGGTATTTGAGCGATGGCCGCGTGTCCCTTGTCTTGCAGCAATGGTCGATGGAGAATTTCATCGGCCATGATCCTTTGCCACCGCAAATTGATCATTTCGGTTTTAAAGTCGAGAGCATTGCCGCCGTGCGCAAAGATATGGATGATCTGATCGGATTTAATCCGCAATTCATCACCAAGCCGCTTGGCTATGGCGAAGAGGGACAGGCGCGTCTTGATCTGTTCAAGCAATGCCCCATTGGCCAGTTTCATCTGACCGATCTGGAAGGCGTTTACATCGATATCACAGAAGAGTGAGGAAACATCTATGATCCGCACATTAGCTCTGGCTTCAAGCCTCTCACTGATCGCCCTGTCATCCGCACAGGCAGATGCTGTCTCTGATTTCTTCACCGGCAAATCGATCTCTTTGATCATTTCGACAGGTGTCGGCGGCGGTGTGGATACAAATGCGCGCCTTGTCGCTAAACATTTGGGGAATCATATTCCCGGCAATCCATCTGTGACGCCTAAAAATATGACAGGTGCTGGCCATTTGCAGGCGACAAATTATCTCTATGCACAGGCCCCACGCGATGGCACATCACTTGGCGCTATTCTGCCCGCCTTTGTTGGCTATCAAGTGCTCGATGGGCGCGGCGCGCAATATGACGCGCGCAATTTCAATTATCTTGGCTCCAGCGATGTAGAAAACGCCAATCTCTATACCTCGAGCTCGCAGGGTATCAAAAGCATTGAGCAAATCAAAACGCGCGAAGTGCTCATGGGTGCCACGGGCGCAGGCTCTTACACAATGCTTTATCCTACATTGTTGAACAATGTGCTGGGCTATAAATTTAAGATTGTGTCAGGCTATAAGAGCACGAATGAAATCCATCTGGCTATGGAGCGCGGCGAGGTTTATGGGCGTGCGGGTAATTTCTTCTCGAGCCTGAAAGCGCAAAATCCCGATTGGTTGCCCAGCGGCAAAATTGACATGCTCTTGCAGATTGGCGCCGTGCGCGATCCTGAATGGCCCAATCTGCCGCTCCTGACTGATCTTGCGACCAATGAGGAACAAAAAGCAATCTTCAAACTCTTCTCAGCCGAGATTGCCCTTGGCCGCGTCTTCCTAACCACGCCCGGCGTGCCCGAAGATCGCCTGGCCGCACTGCGCAAGGCTTTTGAGGAGACTATGCGCGATCCCGCCTATATTGAAGATTCCCGCAAGGTCGATATGCAAGTGCGGCCACTCACCCATCAGCAGGTCAAGATTCTAGCCGATGAAATCATCGCTATGCCGCAAGATGTGCTAAGCAAAGCCAAAGTCGCCATGGGCGGGCAATAGATTACTGCTGCGGCCCATAGATCGCAGCAGCCAGAGCGGGCAACGTCTCCGCTCAAGCTGCGTGACGAAAGACTAGCCAAAGCGGAAATTTCGATTTTAATGTCGCAATGGCGAGTGCGAAAAAGAATCACCTGATTGATCCCCTGATGCTGGAGGCCCTGCCTCATGCAGCGGGGATCTATCTTTTCAGGGGTGATGGCCCCCTGCCCCTCTATATTGGCAAAAGTACCGACATTCGCTCGCGTGTGCTCTCGCATTTGCGCGACAGCAGTAAGCGAAAAATGCTCAAACAAGCCCGCCGCATCGATTATGTCGAAACCTCTGGCGACATTGGCGCCCAATTGCTTGAGGCACAATTCATCAAACAATATAATCCGTTTTACAATATTCGCCTGCGCCGCATACGTAAGCTCTATTCCATTCGGATGATTAAAAAGCCTAAAGGTGTTGTCACTGACATCATCGGCGGCAAGGATATTGTGATCGGCCAGACCGACAATATCTATGGCATTTTTCGATCCCAGCGCGCCGCAACTGAGAAATTGCGCGATCTGGCCTCAGCCAATCACTTATGTCATGGCACTATCGGCCTTGAAAGCATCAGCGCACGCGGCTGCTTTGGCCTGCAAGTGCGCTCTTGCCATGGGGTCTGCATTGGCGAGGAAGACCGGCAGGAGCATGATCAGCGCCTGATCAAGGCCCTTGAAAATATGAAAGTGCATGTCTGGCCCTATCCACATGCAGTTGAACTGATCGAACAATCGGGAGATTGGATCCAGCGCCACCGTATCGATCAATGGCGCTATTTGGGCACATGGTGTTCCAAGCGGCAAAGCTTTCTGCCCTATGATCAGCAGATCTTTGACCTTGATGTCTATAAAATCCTCGTCAAACCCATAATTCATGGGCAAGCGCGCATCGAACAGCTGCATAATGAAAAGGCGACGACTCCTTTGAGCGCGTCTGCCTATTGATGACTTCTGGCTAAGTCTTTCATCCAGATCCTGCCCAATATCGTATGACTTAATAGTTCCCGCCACAGAGGCGAATTGTGTTTGGTCTCCTTTCAGGATTGCGTGATGAAAACCCTGCGTCTCCTCTTTGCAGATCAGCTCTCTCCATCCCTCACCGCTCTATCTGATGTTGATGCGGCCAAGGATGTCATCATGCTCTGCGAGGTCATGGAAGAGGCCAGCTACGTCCCCCATCATCCGCAAAAAATAGCTTTTCTCTTCGCCGCTATGCGCCAGTTTGCCCAAGAGCTGCGCGAGCAAGGCCTCACTGTCCATTATTGCAAGCTGGATGATCAGCATAATACCGGCCATTTTACCGGAGAAGTTGCAAGAGCCATCGCAACCCTCAAGCCCGACAGACTCATAGTCACAGAACCCAGCGAATATCGAGTTCTCACCTTGGTGCAATCCTGGCACACAAGTCTGCACATTCCTGTGACCATTCGCCCCGATGATCGCTTTCTCGCCAGCCATGAAGATTTCAGCCAATGGGCGCAGGGTAGAAAGCAATTGCGTATGGAATTTTTCTATCGCGACATGCGCAAGAAATATAAAATTCTGATCGATGAAGCGGGCGGGCCCACAGGCGGCGAATGGAATTATGATAAAGAGAATCGCAAGCCACTCAAAAAGGCAATCAATTTTCCACCCCGTCTGATTCATACCAAAACTGCTCTGGTGGAAGAAGTTCTCAGCCTCGTGCACTCACGCTTCAGCCATCATTTTGGACGTTTAGACGAATTTAATTTTGCCGTCAGTCGTGAAGATGCGCTCAAGGAGCTTGATCATTTCATCAGCCATTTCCTGCCCTTTTTTGGCGATTATCAAGATGCCATGTTGCGCGATGAGCCCTATCTCTATCATTCACGTCTCTCGGCCTATCTCAATTGCGGCCTCTTATTGCCTCTCGAAACATGCCTTAAAGCGCAAGACGCTTTTCAGAAGGGCCATGTTCCACTCAATGCAGCAGAAGGATTTATCCGGCAAATTCTGGGCTGGCGCGAATTCATTCGCGGCATTTATTGGCATCACATGCCCAAATATGGCACTTTGAATAGCCTCACTGCGACACGCCCGCTGCCTGACTTTTTCTGGTCTGCACAAACAGACATGGCTTGCTTGTCAGAAGCTATTCGCCATACACGCGATTATGCCTATTCGCATCATATTCAGCGTTTGATGGTCACAGGCAATTTTGCTTTGCTGGCTGGGCTGGATGTCAAACAGGTGCAAGATTGGTATCTGGCCGTTTATGCCGATGCGTTTGAATGGGTGGAAATGCCCAATACTTTGGGCATGGCTTTGTTTGGCGATGGCGGCATAGTCGCCAGCAAGCCCTATGCTGCAAGCGGCAAATATATCCATCGTATGGGCAATTATTGTGGCTCTTGTTCTTATGATCCCGAATTAACGATTGAAGACAAGGCCTGCCCCTTCAATGCGCTCTATTGGGATTTTCTGCAGCGCCATGAAAGTCGGTTTCGCAAGATCCAGAGATTGGCCTATGTCATGTCAGGCTGGGATCGCTTTACACCTGAGAAGAAAGCGGCGATTGAAAAAAAAGCAAAAGAGATTTTTGCCCGTTTAGATGCCAATACCTTGTAAGAGCCAATCACCAAGCGCGCCTTGGCATGTTTACATCAGCGCGCAGGAGAGATTGATCGCATAGTTAAATGAGATTGGCCGCACTAGATTTGTTGCACCAGCAGATAGCTTGCCCAACACTTCAAAATAGAAAGACTTCAAAATAGCAAGACATCAAAATAGATGGAATGAAAATTCGTAGTGGCTCATAAGACAGTCCTGCCTCTATGTCTGCAGGACAGGCTCAGCTGGCCCGTTTGAAATGCCGCACCCGCACAGGATCACGGCCCATTTGAAGGGCGAGCTCGAACTCTTCCTGTGTCAACACACCTGCAGGGGAAGCAGGTCGCTGCTGCCAAGGCTTTGCCTCCGAACCAGGCTCGGGCTTTTTAAGAGAACTAAATTCTAGGCGCGATCGCAGGCGCAAATTCTCAGCCCGAAGCTGCTCAATTTCAGAATTCTTTTGAGTTAGCGCTGAATGAAGCCGGGACATGTGGCGCTCAAGCTCGTCCAGACGGCGAGACAGATCGTCATCACCCAGGATCGAAGGAACCAATGTCGCAGATATCGACATAATCATCTCTTCAGCAGGTCTTAACTGAGAATTAAGACGGCCGAAGTTGGCAAGATTAAGTTAAATTCAGGTTAATTTTGCAAATAAACCGAATATTGTGGGCTATTTTGTCACTGAAAGGGAAAATTACTCATCCATCCCCTCGGTGGGGATGTCCTGACGGGCCTGAGCCTCTTGCTTGTAATTCTGGCTCACCGAGTATTTGCTCCAAGCTGCGCCATACCAAGGCTCGCTTTTGAACGACAGACGCCCCTCCACGCGGCTTGGCTTTGGAGCTGTGTTCGCGGCCTTTTTATCCAAAGCCTTGTGCGCAGTTAGGCTCCGCTCGTTTTTGCCCTTTTGCCCAGTCAAAAGAGACCTCCCTCAGATTGTTGCGCCAAGTTTACTCATACACTGAGCCCTTGGGACATTAGTTTAGAACAAGAGTCTATCAGAATACTCACAAGGTCAAAATAAACTTTTGTTTTTAAATGATTTTTTTAATTGCGGAAAAGACAGGGCTCATTATCAAACGAAATATTCTTAAGTGTCAATATGCTAGCTTGGCTTTAGAAGGTCTGCGCAGCCCTTCGAGGGCCCAAGGTGACAAAAAAAAGCATCCGGCAGAGCCGGATGCGTTTAAGGGTAGGATGCTGAATGGGCGCTCTAGAAAAGAGACACCACCTGCCGAGGCAGGTTGCTCAAATCAGATCGATTCCTTGAGCTCCTTGGCAGCGCGGAAGGCAACCTTCTTGCTGGCCTTGATCTTGATGGCTTCGCCAGTGGCAGGATTGCGACCGACACGAGCGGCGCGCTTCTTGACCTGGAGAATACCAAGACCAACGATACGGACCTTAGAGCCCTTCTTGAGGTGCTTGCCGATCGATT
This sequence comes from uncultured Hyphomicrobiales bacterium, assembly GCA_903903935.1. Taxonomy (GTDB): domain Bacteria; phylum Pseudomonadota; class Alphaproteobacteria; order Rhizobiales; family Beijerinckiaceae; genus Terripilifer. The sequence goes on from CAIVAX010000110.1 coordinate 9,346, forward strand.
CAATGGTCGAGGACAAGATAGCCTCTGCACGGGACTTGGGAACTTCGTGAGCATCGGCAATTTCAGCAGCCAGATGTTTCAGTGTAACAACAGCAGGTGCTGCCTTAGTCGCAGCAGCCTTTTTTGGGGCGGCAGTTTTTGCCATTTCGAATCACTCCGCATAAGTTA
>CAIVAX010000111.1 GCA_903903935.1 uncultured Hyphomicrobiales bacterium
ATTTGGCTCGAAGCGGCCGCGCACATGCAGGGGGCCGCGGGTGAGATCATAGCGACACATAGCTATTGCCATGGCCGGATCTTCAAAGGGCGCGATTTGATCCTGCGCTGTCAAGGCATCTAGCACGCTCATGCGCCCCAGCGGTGTACGCTCTTCAAGCCGCAGATAAGCAGTGCGCGGCGCCAGCCTTGGCATAGAAAGAATGGAGGCGAGATGCACCAGCCCCGCAAGGCAGAGGAGGCCTATCAGCCAAGGGATCACTTTCAGCACGCGCTCGCTCAGACTCATGAACACCCCTCGCGCACAAGAGCTGGCACATCTGATGCCTCAAGCGCTGAGAGATCACTGCGCGTGATCGTGTCGTAGAGTTTGAGAACGAGCAAAAAGGGTGCCTGTCCTGCCGGAGCGAGCCAATTGCCGCTATGCACATGACGAGAGATAAAGATCGTGAGGCTGAGATCGCCCTCCCGCACCACTTCGCCAGACGTAAAGCCATAGCGCCCCAGATCGCTCTGCACCACATGCCCCTGTTGATCGGTGAGGATGAGCGACCATGCGCGCGCTTTGGGCATGCGGCCGCTCAGGCGATAGCTGCACAGGGGGCTAAGCTCTTGCCCACTCTGATCCTTGCGTGCGATCAAGGTCAGCCCCTCGCCAAGTCCCAGGGGAATTTCACCCGTTCTGGCTAAAACCGCCCGCGCATAAGGATCAGCTTCGGGCGAACCCGTTTTGGGCCAAGCTGTCCAAACACCAAGTTGGATAGCGCCAAAGCCATAGCCCTGAGTGAGGGCATAGTGAGTGAAGCCCAGCCCCAGAATGAGGCTGACACACCCTGTGATCACAAGTTTGAGAAAAGTGGTCATGTCCTGATCTGCCTCAATCAGGCTTCTCGGGCTGATCCTCAGCAGGAATGAGATCAGCGCGGCGCCCTTTGGCTGTCGCAATGAGCGCGGCCTGACTATCCGCTTGGCTCTTGGCATCAGAGAACAGGGTTTCGAGCTGATCGAGCCGCTTGGTATAATGCGGGTTCAGCGTCGCTGGCTTTTGCGCTTGCGCGGCAAGCGGATTATTGATTTTGGGTCGATTGACCAGATTGATCTTAGGCGGCACATCAAGAACGCCATAGGGATTTTTCAATTCCAAACCCTCATGCGCATAAGACATGATCGCATGCCAGGAGCGCGCCGGCAGGCTACCACCGGTCATATTATTCATTGAGGAATAATCATCATTACCAAACCAGACCGATCCCACCAGATTGCCAGTAAAGCCATCAAACCATGCATCATGATAGGCATTGGTCGTGCCCGTCTTGCCAGCGGCCACAACACCCTCAAGCCGCGCGGCTGTTGCTGTTCCTCCCGCGACAACTTCTTTGAGCAGATTATTCATCTCAGCAATTTTATCAGCCGGGATGACTTGTTCTAGCGCCGGACCATCGCGGCTGGCGCGATAGATGATCTGCCCCCTTGAGTTTTGAATTTCAGTGGCAGCAAAAGGATAGACACGTTTGCCGCCATTGGCGAAAGCCGCATAGGCTGCGGCCATATCAATCATTTTGACATCACCCGCGCCCAAGGGCAGTGAGACCGTATCAGTGAGCGGCGTTGTAATGCCCATTTTGCGGGCATTTTCGACAATTTTGGCGCGCCCCACCTGCGCTGCAATCCAATCGCCGGGATATTTATTGGCTGGAAAGTCCGCCCGGCCAATCTGCACCGAAAGCCAGACCGCAACTGTGTTCAGCGATTTTTGTAAGGCCACCACCATGGGCAATTGGCCAGCTGATGCCCCGCCATAATTATGCGGGCACCAGCTTCCCAGACATATGCCGCCCCCATTGACGAGCGTCTCGCGATGAAAGCGCCCCGTCATCATTGCGGTCAGATAAACAAAGGGCTTGAATGAGGAGCCGGGCTGACGCGTGGCATCCGTCGCGCGGTTAAATTGGCTTGCGCCATAATCACGCCCGCCGACAATCGCACGAACTGCGCCATTGGGCTCCATCACAATCGCCGCGCCTTGGCTGGCACGAAATTGTTTGCCCGATTGGCGCAAAGCTTCTTCAATCACGCTCTCAGAATGTCGTTGCAGATTGCTATCGAGCGCCGTGCGAATGGTCAGCACACGCTCATCTCCCAATTTGCCTGCTTGGGCGAGTTTGCGCGCTTCCTCAAAAGCAAAATCAAGATACCAATCGGGACTCGCCTCGCGTTGGCGCACAACCGGCGTGCCGGGCGATTTACGCGCCGCAAAGACTTGTCCCTCAGTCATAAAGCCTGCATTGACAATATTATTGAGCACATCATTGGCCCGCGCTCGCGCTGCAGGCAGATTAATATGCGGTGCAAATTTTGTTGGCGCTTTGAATAGGCCTGCCAGCATGGCAGATTCTGCCAAAGTGAGCTCTGTCACTTTCTTATCAAAGTAAAAATCTGCCGCCGCCTGCACCCCAAAATTTCCCCCACCCATATAAGCGCGATCCAGATAGAGTTTCAGAATTTGCGGCTTGGTTAAATGACATTCCAGCCAGAGAGCAAGAAAGGCCTCTTTAATTTTGCGTTCAAGGCTGCGTTCATTGGTCAGAAACAGATTCTTGGCCAATTGCTGCGTAATCGAGGAGCCGCCCTGCACAACGCTTGAGGAGCGCGCGTTGACGCTCAATGCTCTGAATGTGCCAATCGGGTCAATGCCCCAATGCTCATAAAAGCGTCTGTCCTCTGTGGCCAGAACGGCTTTGATCAAATGGTCGGGGAAGGCACTGAGCGGAACAGTATCATCATGTCTGATGCCGCGACGCCCAACGTCCTGCCCATAGCGATCCAGAAATGTAATCGCGAGATCCTGCTTTTTGAGCCAATCCTCATCAGAGGTTTCGATAAAGGCGGGCATGGCCAAGATCAGCATCACGATCGAGCCACCCACACCAAGGGTGAGCCCTTCGCAGGCCAGTTCAACACAGACCCGGCGCCAGCCAGCTACATGAAAGCGATCCATCGCTGTGACATAGCTCTCATAGCGATCGCGCAGGGTTTGATGGCTCTGATAAAGGCAGGTGTTTACCCAAGCATCCAGCGCCAGAAAAAACCAGCCAATGCGCTTCACTAGTTTTGAATGTCGCAACGCATCAAACACGGCGCAGCTCTCTTAGCAGCGGGACTTGGGCGCAAACAGATCGCGGCAAAGCTGAAACTGCCACGAGAGAGTGCCAAAGATAAACCATAACCCATTCAAAATCCATCAGAATTATGATCTTTTGAAATCCCTTTGCCCATTCCGGCTTTGCGCTTGATTGTCGCCCCCGACTGTCGCAAAGCTTAAAATCACAGCTAGCTGGCGCCGCCTGACCTCTCACCGGCAGGTCAGCCCCACTGCCAACTCTGCTAGGTTTTGAGAACATATGGCAAAGGCGAAAAAATCCGGATCTGATACTCCCTCTCCAGACACAGCCGGGGGAGCCTCTTCGGCGCCCTTTTGGAAAACCAAAAGCCTTGAAGAGATGAATGCGCGCGAATGGGAATCTCTGTGCGATGGCTGTGGCCGCTGTTGTCTGCTCAAATTGCAGGATGAAGACACAGAGAAGATCTATTTCACCGACATTGCCTGTGACTTGTTTGACCCCAATACCTGCCGCTGCAAGGATTATAAAAACCGCCAGGCGCAAGTTTCCGATTGTGTGCGCTTAACGCCCCATGAGGTGCGCACTTTGACTTGGCTGCCGCCAACCTGCGCCTATCGCCTGATTGCCGAGGGCAAGGATTTGATGGA
>CAIVAX010000112.1 GCA_903903935.1 uncultured Hyphomicrobiales bacterium
CCATATTGGTGAAGACGCAACGTGTGCTCACTTCAATGAGCGGCGTGCGATAAGCACCGTTGACGTGTTTGACAATGTTGAAGGACGAGAAGAGCGGCCCGATCATGGTCATCTGGCCACCCAGATTGCCAAAGCCGGTGCAGCGGATCGCGAGGAAATGGCCGTCCTTATCGAGAGCCAGCTCGCACAAATGTTCCTGATCACGGCCATGATGATCGGAAAGGAAACTGCCGGAGCGCGTATCTGTCCATTTCACCGGGCGATTGAGTGCCCGCGCACCATGCAGGGCGCAAATATATTCGGCAAACATAGAGCCCTTCAGACCAAAGGATCCGCCGACATTATTGGCAATGAAATGCACGTGATCAGGCGCGACGCCGAGCATTTCAGCAAGAAAGACTTTTGAGCCATGCACGCCTTGCGTGGGGGCATACATAGTATAGCGGCCGGTCTTTTCATCATAAGAGCCAACGCAAGCGCGCGGCTCCATTGCATTGACCACCACACGCGCCACAGTCATGAACATTTTGGTGACATGGGCTGCAGAGGCAAAAGCCTCTTCAACTTTGGCGCTGTCGCCAAAATGATAATCCAGCGCAACATTGCCGGGCACATCATCGAGAATTTGCGGCGCATCGGGCGCAACGGCCTCTTGCATGGTCAGAACCGGCTTGAGCGGTTCAATCTCCAGCCCAATGGCTTCGGCGGCATCTTGTGCTTGCGCAGCGGTCAGGGCAATCACGCAGGCGATGGGATCGCCGACATAGGTGACTTTAGTGCTGGCCAGTGCAAAACGCTTGGGCTTGAGGACGGGCGAGCCATCGCGGCTATTCATCGCAATGCGATAGGGATAGGGGCCATAGGCATTGAGATCGTCAGCCGTATAGACAGCCAAAACACCGGGCATGGATTTGGCGATGCTCACATCAATGGATTTGATCAGACCATGCGCATAGTGCGAGCGCGCCATAGCGGCATAGGCTTGGCCGGGCAGATTCACATCATCGGTATAAATGCCTTCGCCGCGCACGAGCTTGGGGTCTTCGCTGCGCAAAACTGGCTGGCCGACAGAGAATTTCTGCAGGGTCAATTGCTCATCATCCATATGAATTGCCATGCCGGAATCCTATCTGAAGCCCTTAAATATAAGAGCCCATTGTGACGATTCAATCTCTGCCCCTCGCAAGACCTGCAAGATGCTGCGAGGGGCTTTAGCTGATCAGCTCTTTCAGAAGCGATAAAGACGGGCCGGATTATCGACCAAAAGCTTCTTCTGCAGGTCTGCGGTGGGGGCAACAAGTGGGATCAGATCCACCAATTCGCCATCATTGGGCATGACAGAGACATTGGGATGCGGCCAATCCGTCCCCCACAAGACACGATCGGGAATGGTCTCGACCAGCTTGGCTCCGAAGGGCACTGCATCATGGAAAGGCGCACCCTTGGACGAGGCGCGCTCAAAACCGCAGACCTTGACCCAGCATTTCTGATCGCGCCGGGCAAGATCAAGCAAGGCATTGAAATTAGGCTGATCAAGCCCCTTTCCAGCCTTCACTGTGCCCATATGATCGATCACATAATCCACCGGCAGGGCCGAGAGAATGGGGGCAAAGTCAGCCACTGTCTCGGGATCGAGATAGATCACCACATGCCATTTGAACGCTTTGATCTTATCGACCACGCGATGAAAGGCGCTCATATCGGGCGTGCGGCCCAAACGCTTGAGAAAGGTGAAGCGGCAGCCATGAATGCCGCCGCGATCGAGCGCGTCAATCTGCGCTTCGGAGAAGCTATCATCGACATTGCCAACACCTTTATAAAGGCCATTGGAGGCGACAATCGCATCGGTAACCACAGTGTTATCGAGCCCATGGCAGCTGGCATTGACGATGACGGCGCGCTCAATGCCGATCTGCTCATGCAATTGCCGGAACTTATCCAGCCCGCAATCATGCGGAATATAGCTGGCATCCGCCGCATAGGGATATTGATCGCCGGGGCCAAAAATATGGGTATGCGCATCGCAGCTCAAAGGCGGGGCTTTGAAAGCGGGCTTTTTGGGATTGGGATCGGGGGGCAGAATAGTAGGGGATCGCATGACAGGCCTTCTCAACTAGGGTCGATGGATGACCTGAAGGCCGGTTTGATGCGGATCAAGACAGGGCCTTCGGGGTTGAGAGAGCTTTATCAGGAGGATTTTCGCAAGGCAAAGGATCTCAGCTGACTTTTGGGCTTCATGCTGGTTTTGGGCCCGCTATGGCCTGAGCGAG
>CAIVAX010000113.1 GCA_903903935.1 uncultured Hyphomicrobiales bacterium
GATGGCCTAGCTTGTGGCATGATCAATTATATCGATGACTTCGCCCATATTCGTGACGAACTCCTTCCCCGCATGGAGCGGGCGGGATTGCGCGAGCCAGTAAAGCGCTAAAAAGACAGCGGCGCCTCAGACAGAGAACTGATGGCGCCGCGTCAACATATGAAAAGTCACGCTGACACAGGTCATCAGCGCAATCCACAGAATGCCCATAGCGGCGAGTTCTGTGACCTGACCATTCTGCCACAACTCAAACAGCGTCACCGCCATCACTTCCGAGCCCGGCCCGACCAGTAAGAGCGGCAGAGACACGGCCTGCACCGAGAGCAGGAAGATCATCAGCCAGGAACTAACGAGCGTGGCGGCCAGAAGCGGCATCAGAATTCGTATAAAAATACGCGCTTTGCTGGCGCCTGAAATGGTTGCCGCCTCTTCCAGATCAGAATGAATCTGCATCGTGCCCGCGAATGCGTAGCGCATGCCATAGGGCAAGTAGCGCACGGATGACGCCAAAATCACCGACAGCAAGGTGCCGTAGAGTGGCAGCGACATATTCACGAAGACATCAAGAAAAGCCACACTGAGAATGATGGCTGGAAAGACAAGCGGCACCGAGGCAATCTGGTCGAGCAACCAAGCACCCGACGCGCGGCGAACGACAAGCCATGCACAAAGCGCCGTAAAGGGCACCACCAAAGTTGCCGTCATCGTTCCCAGCATGAGTGTGTTGAGAATTGAATCTCGGAAAGAGCCCGGCTTCAGCAGAGCTTCGTAGTTTTCCAGTGATAAACGCGAAAAAGCCTCAAGTGAAACACCGCCATAAAACGGCTGGAAGGATGTAAACGCCAACATCAAAACCGGGACGACTGTGACGATAAGAAAAAGCGATACAAGAATTGCGGTTGCACCATACCGCCATGCGCCTAGATCGATCACGCGCGGACGGAAACCTTTTCCCGTGATGGTCTGGTAGCGCTTTGCATTCTTTGACAATTGGCTCTGCCACAGCATGAGCCCCAGAAGAATGACAACAAGGCACACAGAATAAGCGCCGGCCTCACCATAATTGGCAGCCCCTGCCTGTCGTGAACTTTGGTAAATCATCGTCGTGATGACACTGACATTGCCCGCAAGGCCAACCAATGCTGGCACTTCAAATGATTCAAAAGCTTTCACAAAGATCAGGAGCGTCAGGCCAGCCAGAGCCGGCAAAGCCATACGCAGACTGATACGCATAAAAGCCTTTACGGGGCTCGCACCCGACATCATGGCTGCTTCTTCAAAGGACGCATCAGTGGAGCGCAAGACAGCTGACATCAGCAAGAAGGTCAGAGGGACAAATCCCACACCTTCAATCAGCATCATACCCCAGAGCGAATAAACATCGAGCATTTGCGATTTTTGAAAGACAAAACTGAGAAGGTCATTGACCGGGCCTGAACGTCCAAGCAGGAGCAACCACGCCACTGTGTAGAGAATATGTGGGACACCCAAAGAAATGATCGCCGCCAGAAAAGCCAGCCTGCGCCCAGGTGCATTGGTCCGCTCAACAATCAGCGCCTGCAGAGTGCCGATGAAAATGGCGATCAGGGCTGACCCGCAGGCATAAATCACCGTGTTAATCAGGCTTGGGAGAAAGAGTTTGCCCTCAACAAGCTTCTGGTAAAATCGCAAGGTAAAAGCGCCTGACGACCCATCCGGCAAGGTCTCATGGAAACTTGCATTCACAAGAAAAAGCGTCGGCGGCACTATTGCGAAGAGCAAGATTCCTATCAAGATCAATACGACGGGTGAAATTCGCCATTGATCGAACCATGCGACTGCATGCTGTGCGGGAAGCGCCGTCTTATTCACCTGTGTCGTCACGATAATGCTTCACCTTACCTGAAACGCTCTTCCCAGATTTTCTGGGAGGATTCGTAATAGCGATTGAGTTTTTCTGAGCCGACAAACAATTCCTGCACGCCTGCCTTCTTCGGCACAACGGGCGCTAAAGTTTCCAGCGGAGCAACGTCGGGCCTAACTGGGAAATATTCCGCCTTGGCAAAAATTTCTTGCCCCTCCTTCGAGAGAATGAAATCAGCAAGCAACATAGCTGCATGCGGATGGCGCACGCCCTTGGGCACAACCATCGTCCCTGCCGTAGACGGCACAGGCTCAAGAAGAACAGTATTGACGGGCGCACCCTTGGCTTTGCTGATCAGCGGATGATGCGCGAAAATATTCAGTGCAATGGGAATCTCGCCTGCAATCACGCGATCAACCAGGGTGCGGGCACTGCCTGAACCAAAATTAATGATCTGTTGCTCAGCAAGCTTGCTAAAATATTCCGCTGCCTTTTCCTCGCCGCGAACGATCCGCTGCGTGGTGATGAACAAAGGCGTACCGCTCGATGTATTGATGCGCCAAGCAATCTTGCCCTTCCACTTTGGATCGAGCAGATCGTCATAAGTCTTGGGCACCTGATCGGGCGGAACGAGCTTGGTGTTATAGGCCATGCCAAAATAGCTGATACGCGAGCTGGCCCAATTGCCGCGCGGATCGCGATAGATTTCCGGAAGTTCGTCAGTCGCAGGTGTGGTGAAAGGCACGGTGAGCCCCGATTCCACAGCCAGCTCGCCAACGCCGGTTCCCTCAACCAGATCAGCCACAACATTCTTGGCGCGCACTTCGGCTGAAAGTTTTGCGATAATCTCTTCCGTATCGGCACGCCAATAGGTGAGCTTCACGAATGGGTATTTCTTCATGAAGGCTTCGGCTATCGGACGCAAAGCCTGATTGACGATGGCAGCTGAATAAATCACCACCAGTCCTTCTTTGCGCGCGCCCTCAATCAGAAGACGCTCGCGATCAGCCGAGCGATGAGTGAGAATCGAGAGATCCTGCGCATACGTAGGACCGGCACACAGCAAACTTGCAAAAAGGCCCGCAAGGATAAAATGTGTTTTCCGAGGCGCTTGCATGACAGACCCCTTGATTATCGAACTGCTCATGGGCCGTTCCAGCGCGCGCCAGATCCGGGCCCCGTCGTCAAATGTAGGACGCCATTTTCGATCTCGATTCCATCGAAGGGATCATCGAGCAGGCGTGCAAATTCACCCAGCTCGCAGGCATAATCGACGCCAGGCAGCGCACAAGCCAGATGAAGGGCATGAGCTGACAGCAAGCGCGATCCGACAGCTGCGCCCATGCGGTAAGAAACACCCGCCTGTTCACACAGACGCGCCGCCGCAATCGTATTGCGCAAGCCGCCAAGCTTTGGGATTTTGAGCGAGACTGCATCAACTGCCCGTTTGGTGACCAGTTGATAAATCTCGGCCAGAGAACCTGCTGCCTCATCCGCCTCGACCTTCACTGGCACGGTGCGTGTCACGAGTGCAAGGCCTTCGAAATCATCGGCAGAAACGGGCTGTTCGACCAAATCAATGTTGTAGTCAGCCATGCGATTGATCGCGATGATCGCATTTTTGGTCGTATAGGATTGATTGGCGTCGATGGTGAGATGCACATCATCCCCCACTTGTTTGCGAATGGCGGCTACACGCTTCACATCGAGATCAACTTCGCCATGCACCTTGATCTTAAGGTAGCGATAGCCCTCATTGACAAGTTTTTGCGCTTGCGCTGCCATTTCGTCGGGTGTCTTGATCGCCAGAATGCGCAGGATTGGAACCTGATTGCGGACTTGGCCACCGAACAATTGGCACAAAGGTACATTGAGCCGCCGCGCGAGCAATTCATGCAAGGCGCAATCAATTGCAGCCTTGGCTTGCGGCGCGCCCCGCATGGCACGATCCAGCGCGGCCCCAATAGCCTCGATATGACCTCCATCCTTCCCCACAACATGGGGTTTGAAATATGCCAGCTCGGCTTCGAGCGTTGCGGCAATCGCACCCATATGGGGCGTTGCAGACGCGTAGCCGTAACCTTCGTTTCCGGCTTCATCCGCAATGCGCAGAATTGAGCCTTCTGTCACAGGGCTTGCGCCAAGTGCGAATTTCCAACTCGGATCTTCCTTACGCATCACGTTGGGATGCGAGGTAAAGTCGCGGATAATCAAGGCACCCTCCACAAATCACGCTTTTCTAGCGTTTTTTCTATTATTCGACGGACATGTGTAGCTGGCAAGCGGAAGCTTGCTCATGTCACATCACGGTTGCTTGGTCATGACGGCCTGGATCATATCTTCGGAGCTGGCCGTATATTGGTTGAGAGCCTCTGGCGAGACAAATTGCTCCGTCACGCGCGACAAAGCGTCGATGATGGGCATGACATCAGCGCGCGCC
>CAIVAX010000114.1 GCA_903903935.1 uncultured Hyphomicrobiales bacterium
CCTAATGTTCTGGCGCTCGATCTAGTGACCTCTATGTTTCAAGGTCATGTCTGGGAACATGTGTTCAGAGCTGAGGGCATAACGATTCGCCTGCATCATGCTCTGCCACTCGCCCCTGGGCGCCATTTTGTGCATCTGCCTGCTGACAAGATTTGGGTTTTCTGACCCAAACTTTGCTTCGCCTTGGCCAATTCAACAGGCAGGGCAGGGTGCATGATCACTTTTTGTTCTCTTTTCTTTGGCATCAAGACCGGAAAAACCGATCCCATGTGCCTGACCAGAGATTAAACGGGGCCAGCCGATTGTCAGGCTCCAACATTCTATTTATGATTCATCTCTTGTGATCGGGGTAAGTGGAGCCTTCAGATCGGGCGACCTTCGTTCCAAGCACGTACCCAAGATAAGACCATCCAAGACTAGACCATCCAAGATATAACCAATGAGAAGCCAGATGAATCTTTCCGCTACCAATGAGCTCTTGGACAAATCCTTCGGTTGGAATGCGATCATCGTTGTTTCGACACTTCTCTTCAGTCTAATCTTGGCGTGCGCCACACCTTTTGCAGCTTTGGCTGGTCTGGCCGCTTTGCATTTGAGCCGCAAGCAAGGTTTGAGCGTGATCCTTGCTGCTTGGCTGCTCAATCAAATCATCGGTTATGGCCTGCTCGATTATCCTCAAACATGGGATAGTTTTGCTTGGGGTGCGATGATTGCTCTGGCTGGTCTGAGCGCTGCTGGGATCGCCTTTGCTGTTGATCATCGCTTGGCCCATTCCAATGAGCTTCTGCGCACATTGGCTGTGTTTGCTTCAGCCTTCATGACTTATGAAATCGTTTTGAGCGCAGCCACTCTGCTTTTGCCTGCGGGCGAAGAGGCTTTCTCGTTTGCAGTTGTGATGCAAATTCTGCTGATCAATGGTCTGGCCTTCATTGGCCTTTCAGCCTTGCAGAATCTGGGCCTCACCTTGGGTCTGACTTTGCCCCGCCTGTCGCCAGTTGTTGCAACGGCCCATTAAGCCCAAGCTGAGCGAACACGTCTCTCACGAGAGCTGAACTTTACATCTCGCTTCGCCTCACCCTTGTGGAGGCGCAGAAGATTCGCTTGCCAGCGACATAACGCCTCACTAGTCTCATTTCATCGTTGGTGCCCCGGATTGAGCCGGGGTGAAACGGGAATGCGGTGAGGGTCCTCCCAATTCCGCAGCTGCCCCCGCAACTGTAAGCGGAGAGCCAATCCCATTTGTCACTGGAGCCAAGCTCTGGGAAGACGGGATGAGCCTCGACCCGCAAGCCAGGAGACCGGCCAAAGATTGGTCAACTCAGCACCGTCGGCGGGACGGTTGGAGGATATATGTCTGGTTTGTTTTCGCGCGGACGTGCAGCCGCGCTCATTGGCTTTGCACTGAACTCTCTCATTTCCATTCCTGTTTCTTATGCAGAGACTTTGGCGCCCATTGTGGTGACCGCTGATCGGCTGGAAGAGCCAGAGACCAGCACGGGATCCTCCATCACAGTCTTGCGCGCCGATGCGATTGCAAGATCGGGCTCCAAAGGTGTTGCCGACATTTTGCGCGGCACAGCGGGCGTTGAAGTGCGCGAGGCGGGCGGAATTGGCAGCAATTCAGCGGTCAGTATTCGCGGCTCCAATCCCGGTCAAACACTTGTGCTGATCGATGGTATTCGCATGGGCGATCCATCTGTCATTGATGGCGCGGTGGATTTTGGCAATCTGGTTGCCACAGACATAGAGCGCATTGAAGTTTTGCGCGGCCCCCAATCCGCTCTCTATGGTTCGGATGCCATGGGTGGTGTGATCAATATCATCACCAAGCGTGGCGCTGGCCCGATGCAACGCAGCGTGACTTTGGAAGGTGGGTCTTACGGCACCATTCACACGCGCGCTTCTGTCTCTGGTGGCACGGATGTGATCAATTATGCCTTTGGCATAGATGGCCTGCATACAGATGGCTTCCCGCGTTATGGCTATCGCATCAATCGCTCGCTCACCATTGGCTTTGGCTCAGCACCTCTGCCGCCCCTGCCATTGGGCGATCCCACCAATAAGGGCGGTGTGTCGGCGCGTGTGTCCTATCGGCTTTCAGACAGTTTCTCGCTTGAGACAGGCTTATTTGGTTTTGACAATGCAATCCGTTTTGACAATTCCAACGCCAGCACAGCCAGCAATGTCTTTAATGCGCGCAATCATTCCTCTGCCACTCTGGTGCAATCCTATGCGCGGCTGATTGGCGATAGTTTTGATGGGCGCCTGCATCATCAAATGACGGTCTTTGGTACGCTGACTGATCGCAACAATTGGGTGACCGAATCCTGCTATGATCTCGATTATAATCCCTTTGATTGTCGCTATGGCTATCGCGGCACACGCCAAGGCGTCGAATATCAGGGCGATTTGAAGATTGGCACAAATAGCATTGTCACGCTTGGTCTGCGTAATGAAACGGAGCGTGCTTCGACGTCGCAATTTCCGGCCCCTGAAGGCACTTTCACGCCCATCAAAGCGCAGCAGACAATCAATTCAGCTTTTGCTCAATATCGCTTCAGCTTTGACGATCGCTTGGATCTGACCTTGGGCGGGCGCATTGATGGCGTTGTCAATGGGCCAAATTTTGCAACTTGGCGCATGACGGGCTCTTATCGCTTTGATGAGACCAACACACGTCTGCATGCCAGCTTTGGCACGGGCGCCAAAAATGCCTCTCTCTATCAGCGCTTCAGCGAATATGGCTTTGCCTCTCTGCAAGCGGAAGAGAACAAAGGCGGCGATATTGGCATTGAACAAAAACTGCTGAATGATCGAGTTCGTCTTGATGTTACTGCTTTCACCAATCGCTATCATAATCTGATTGGCTTTGGTCGTGTGGCCAGCTGTGTCGCCGCGCAATTCTATGGCTGTTATTACAATGTCGGCCGTGCGCTCACTCAAGGCCTCGAAATTTCCGGCGAAGCTATTTTGGTGCCCGACAGCTGGAAAATGCAAGTGAGCCTTACCACGCTGAAAGCGCAAAATCTGATCACCAATAGCCAGCTCTTGCAAAGGCCCAATCAACAAGCCTCTGCCGGGCTCATCTATACGGGCCTGCCCAATCTCGAAGCGCAAGCGCGTGTCACTTATGTGGGCAAAAAATTGGATTATTTATATCCTAGCTCTGTCACTCTGCCGGCCTATGCCAAATGGGATTTGCTGGGCAATTATAAAATCGATCAGCAAATCTCGCTCTTCGCGCGTCTCGAAAATCTCACCAATGCCCGCTATGAGGAAGTCTATAATTACGGCGTTGCAGGGCGGACATATATGGCTGGCGTGAAAATGACGTGGTGAGGGGAGGCTTGCATAGGCTTGTCGAGGTCTTGTCAAAATGCTCCCGCGCGCCCGGAGAGATTCGAACTCCCAACCCTCGGTTCCGAAGACCGATGCTCTATCCGTTGAGCTACGGGCGCCTTATCTAAGATGTGCTAAGGGCTGGACGAATGACAAGCTAAATCTCACATCACCAATTTTCCCGCACATTCTGATTTAGCCAATCTAACAAGGCCCATCTAATCAGCTTGCGATGCGCTCTCCTCAAGGCAGGGCACAGCCCGTGATCATCATTTTTGCACATTGATCAAGATCAGCGCTTTAGCAG
>CAIVAX010000115.1 GCA_903903935.1 uncultured Hyphomicrobiales bacterium
ATCCTGATCTGAATCAAGCATAACGGCCAGCACGAGAAGATCATTGAACACATTTTCTGAGGGATCACGAATAACCCCCGGCGCTTCTTTCCCAGCCTGCACATCCTTCATTGCGTTGAGCAGCATGCGACGCGCTTGCACAATGGCAATATCACTCGCACCCAAATGTTCTCTGGTGCGATCATGAATCTGTCCCGGTGTTTCGACCGCGAAGAGATCATGCGAAGGAAAATAATTTCCCATCCCAGCAAATGTCTCCACCTTCATCTGCTCGCGATCTTGCAAATAGCGATTGGCTCTGCTGCGCTCGGGCCGATAACCGGCTCCCATTTCTGTATTAACCTTATCTTCCAACCGCGGCCGATCAATCGGATTGACCGGATCATAATAAAAATCATAGCGCCAATGTTGGCGATCATCGATTGGCACATGCCAGTGAACCGAATAGCTGGTGGGGCCTGATCGCCCCCCATCACCAGCAAAGAAACCAATATTCGGCATAGCAAAATTGGTGAGGCGAAGATATTTGCGGCTCTCGCCCGCACCGCGCTGCGCATAAATGCGCATGCCAAATCGGGTGCGTTCTATATCGATTTTGGGCCGTGCTTGCTTGCCTGTCACTGCCTGCATTTCGAGATAGACACCCTTGCGCCCATCGCGGCCCGTATTCAAGGCATGCAGAAAGGATAAATGCGCCGGATCAAAATTTCCTTCATTGGCTTGCAGCTGATTGCAATCATGAAACACCTTTGTCGCAAAGACATGATTCTGATCGGCATGCAAGAAATGATAGTTTGGAACAAGCGGCGGCTCACCCGGACCCATATAAGTAAGAATGACGCCACCTGTCTCATAGCAGGGATAGGCCGTATGTTTGACCTCACTCTTATAAGTGCTGTCAGCTGGCTCAGCAGGCTGATCGAGACAATGACCATGCTTGTCAAACAACCAGCCATGATAAAGACAGCGAATGCCTTCAGGCTCCAAACGCCCATAGGATAAATCAGCACAGCGATGCGGACATAAAAGCCCCACTAGACCGGGCTGGCCCTTACCATCGCGAAACAGAACAAGATCCTCCCCCATGATTTTAACCTGTAGGGGCGCATCTTTAAGCTCTTCTGACAGGGCGACCGGCTGCCAATATCGGCGAAAGAGATCCCCTCCGGCTGTGCCTGGTCCGGTTCTCGTTAAAAGATCATTCTCGTCACGCGTTGTCATGATCAACCCTCCCCATCTTATTTTATCGAACGTCTTGCCTGTGTCCCAGACGAAATGCAATGGCCGCCACACATAGCGAAATAAAAGCAATGATCACACCCACCACCGCCGCTGATTCAAACCGCCCAGAACTCGCAAAGTCAAACATCAGCAAAGATAAGGTCCGTGTGCCCGGCGCAGCAATCAGAACCACCGTACTGATGTCGCGAATGGTGCTGGCGAAGATCAACAAAAACACCGAAATCAAAGTCGGTGCAATCAAAGGCAAAGTGATGCGCCGGAAGATTTGCCAAAATCCAGCCCCCGACATTTTGGCTGCCTCTTCCAATTCCATCGAGGTTTGCGCAATCGATGTGCGGATCATTTGCACACCAATAGGGAGCTCCTTGATGATGAGGGCAAGGATGAGCGGAATCAAAGTTCCATAGAGCTTATTCAGTCCTGGCACATTCAACACAAGGCTCAGGAGTGTGAGCCCCAAAATCAAACCCGGAATGGCCCAGGGCAACCAGACCAGAAAACTTAATATATCTCTCGACCACAGACGCGAGCGCACAATCACCCAGGACAAGAGGGCAAAGAGCAAACAGCCGAGCAGGCCAACCGTTAACCCCAAGCTGACAGAATTGATAACCGATCGAACAAACCGATCATCCCCAAAGACGCCAAGCCAATGTTGAAATGTCCATGGATCCTCGAGAAAAAAGAATCCAAACAGCTTATTGAGTGAACCCGAAATCAGCACCAAAAGGGGGAGGAAAATACTGAAGAGAACATAAAGGATCAAAACCAAGCTGATGAGCGGCGCGAAGGCACGTTTGCGCAATTGCAAGCGCAAGCCCTTCCCCGTCAAAGTGGCGCGATGGCCAGCCCGACGCAGATAAATCTGATAATAGCCTGCCAACATAAACAGCATTGCCAAAAACACAGTGCTCAAAGCCAAAGCCTGCGAGAACAAGGGTGGCTCACGACTAATCATCTCGAAAATGCGTGTCGCATAGACATAAATTCCAGCTGGCACACCCAGCAATTGTTCAACTTCAAACGTCTCCAGACTTCTAATCAAGCCCGCAATGAAAGCGGTGAGAATGGCCGGACTGAGCAAAGGCAGAGTCACGCGAAAAAAGATCGTCAAGGCACTCGCGCCCGACATCTCACCCGCTTCTTCATAGGCGGCATCTATCTGCCGCAGTGCAGGGGCAAGCATGATCACCATGATGGGTATGGTCGTCAGACTCAAATGCACCCACATAATGCCCGGAATGGAATAAATCGAAAAAATCGGCTCTTCTAAAAAGAGCAATTTTGCGCAACCACATTGAGCAGACCATAATTCTTATCCAGCAAAAGAATCCAGCCCATCATCATCGGCACACTGGGCAGAAAGAACCCAAACATCAACGAGAGCTCAATGAACCGCCGCCCCGGAATATCAAAGCGGATCAGCAGCCATGACATGACCAGAGCAATGACAATGGCAAGGGGAACGCGCAGCGATAAAATCAAAGAATAAAACGCCGCATTCAATGTCCGCTGGCTCGCAATCATATCGCGCCAGCCATCCAGCCCAAATTGATAGGGCGCACCTAATCGGGCAACATCAAAACTCTCAATGACGACATACAGCACTGGCGCCAGCGTGATGAAGGCAACCAAAAGAAAAAGCGCAAATCCGTAAAACCACTCAAGTCCTATTGCGCGTGATCGGACAATGCCCATTGACTTCGACGCAGACAGAGTTCCGTCGGTCATCTGCCCAACTCACGCCAGATGGAGTGATCGAGACCAGATGGATTGAGCACCGATTGAAGACAGAGTCCAAATCTGGTCAAGCCCAGCTGCGACATCTAGTCCACCTCCCCTATTCTTTATCTGCGCTTGGAAAGAATGTTCGTGGCCGGCCTGCATCCACATCCATCGACGCAGGACCTAAGCACAGTCTCACAAGCATATTCGAGCGTGTTTATAACAAATCCTTATATAGATTTCTTCCGGCTTGAGAAGAGCGCCAGCCTCTTTCGCCTCCCTCAAGAGCGCTAAAAAGTTATAGGCAATAGCGTCGGTCGCGGACCGCTCGGCCGCTCAAAGCCGCCCCGCAAGTCTATGGATATGTTTAAGAAAATGACTTTTCCCCATTTGCAAGAGAAAATAGTCGATGTAACATGAGGAAATAAATAGGGAGATCGTCGGCCATCAATGACCGACAAAACAGCAGGCACATGCATCTGAGGCAAGCTTATCAAAGATCAACACCTCCCTCACAAATTCCTCTGGCACAGATTGATCTGTGACAAATTGCCGCTGCACACCAAGAAGAGACCAAAATGAAAAATCTCACCCCCCATTTTGATCTGGGCCAGAGCCTGTCCCCGGACAATCTCACCACGCCGCGCCGCATCTTTTTTACCTGCTTAACGCTGCTTGGCCTTTGTGTGACTCCACAGCTTGTCAAAGCCGATGATCAATGGCTGGAGGGTGCCGGCCCAGCTTGGACAGAAATGCTGACCAAGGCAAAGGCCGAAAAGCCTGTCGTTGTTGCCATTGGGGCGCCAATAGCCAATGAATTGGCCAGCGCCTTTAAGCGCGATACCGGCCTAGACCTCCAGCACATTGGCGGCGATGCCAGCGCGGTTTCTGCAAGATTGGCTCAGGAAATCGTCTCACCCAATCTGACCATTGACGTGCAAATTGGCGGGAGCAGTGAATTGCCCTTCATTGAAAAGGGCCTCATGCAACCCATCAAGCCCTTGCTGGCCCTGCCGCGTGTGACTGAAGGTCAATATTGGCTAGGCGGCAAAATCAGATGGATCGATAATGCTGGCCAATATTTTGCGCAGGGCGCTGAATATGTCTCGTTCCGCGTCTTCGCCAATCCCGACAAAATCAATATTGCTGAAATTCGCGACTTCGCCGATCTTCTGAAGCCGCAATATAAGGGCAAGATTGCTTCATCTGATCCCAGCGGAGCGGCTGGCGGGCGCGGGTTTGCCGAAGCTGTCGCCTCTTCGCGCGGACAAGATTTTCTGATCAAACTCTATAAGGGCCAAGAGGTCACCTATACACGCAATCCAACCCAATTGGTGGAATGGGCCGCGCGCGGCGTGCAGCCAATCATCATTGGATCCTTGCAGCAATATATCGATAAATTTGTGAGCGAGGGCTTCAATATTAAATATGTGCCCTTCTCCGATTGGCCTGCTCATACAACCGGCGGCAGGAGCGTGATCAAAGTCCCCGCCAAGGCACCCCACCCCAATGCAGCTGCTGTTTTTGTCAATTGGTTCCTCAGTAAGCCCGGCCAAGAGCTTTATGAAAAATTGCTCGCCGAGCCCTCGCGGCGCACCGATGTCGCGCATGCCAATATTCCAGACTATGCCATCCCCAAGCCCGGCAATGAGTATGTCGGCTCTTATGATGAATCCTATGTGCTTAAACTGCGTGGTGAAGTGGCCAAGCAAATGCGCGCTATTGTGAATGAGTAGGACGAAGTATGAGTGAATTAACAACAGCCCAGACCCATAAAGTCACCGATCTTGATCTGCATGCCACAGGCCCCGGCACTCTGGCTGGCCGTTATATGCGCATGTTCTGGCATCCCATCTGCTTATCAACTGAAGTGGAAGCCGGGCGCTCACGCCGCGAACAGATCATGAGTGAATTTGTCACTATCTATCGTGGCGAGAGCGGCCAATTGCATGCTGTAGCCGATCGCTGCCCGCATCGCGGCGTGCAATTATCCATCGGCTGGGTGCAGGGCGAAGAGATCCGCTGCTTCTATCATGGCTGGAAATTTAATGGTCAGGGGCAGTGCACCGAAATGCCGGCTGAAACGCCTGGCTATGCCGCACGCATGAAGATCAAGCATTATCCCGTCAAAGAATATCTGGGCTTTGTGTTCATTTATCTTGGCGAGGGTGAGCCACCCGAATTGCCATGCTATCCTGAGCTGGAAGATGAGAAAGCCGGCGTGCTAGAATCTCTCGCGCGCTTTCCTGTTCCCTGCAATTATTTCCAGCGCCTCGAAAACAATATTGATCAGGTGCATGTCAATTTTGCTCATGGCGATGTCTTTGGCGATCAGGGTGTGGGGGAAATTCCCGAATATATCATCGAGCCAACCGACTTTGGCCTGCGCGCCATTGGGCGCCGCTCAACCGGTGACCGCGTCACCTATTATCATATGCCCAATATTGGCGTGATTGCCGTCCCCCCCGTGGGCGATGAAGTCGATTGGGCCATTTTGGTTGTCTGGCGCGTGCCGGTTGATGATTATTCCAATCGCAGCTTCAATGTCCGGCGGGCCCGCAAAAAGCCCGGTGCTCCCATCAAGCCCGTTGTGGATCGCTCTGCCGAGCAAGTGGCTGTCTCACTCGATATTTTAGCTGGACGCCGCAAGCTTGAAGAGATCAGCCAGAATGATCGTGAATTGCTTGTCCCCGTGCAAGATAATCTGGCCCTGATTGGACAGGGTGCGATTGCTGATCGTGGCGAAGCAGAAAATCTCGGCCGCTCCGATGCTGGCATCATAGCTCTGCGTCGTCTCTGGCGCACCGAATTGCAAAAACTGGTGGATGGCGAAGCCGTCAAACAATGGCCCTGGCCCAAAACGGGTATGAAGGTCACCTCAGGCGCAAAAGGCTCGGACTAGGGACGAACACAGCCTTGGGCCAAGCGCTTCAGGCTGCAAAAGTGGGAATGCTATTTTGACCGCCCCTGATGTCTCGCTGAATGATCTTGTGCATATAGGGCCCGGCACTTTGGCGGGGCGCTATTTGCGCCAGTTCTGGCACCCTGCCTGCCTCTCCTCCGAATTGAACGTGAAGGATAAGCGGCGCGAGCTGATCTTGGGGGAATATATCACGCTCTATCGCGGTGAAAGCGGACAGGTCCATGCTCTGACTGATCGCTGCGCCCATCGCGGTGTGCAGCTCTCTTTGGGCTGGGTAGAGGGCGAGAGAATTCGCTGCTTCTATCATGGCTGGACTTTTGATGGCGCTGGCGCTTGCAAAGAACAACCTGCCGAACCCCACGCCTATGCCGCGAGAGTCAAAATTCGTGCCTTTGCTGCGCGCGAATATCTGGGCATGATTTTTGTCTATCTGGGTGAGGCCCCCGCGCCAGCCTTTCCGACCTATCCCGAACTTGAAAATGAAGCTGATGGCGAACTCATCGCCGCAGCGCGTGCGCCTGTGCCCTGCAATTTTTTCCAACGCGTCGAAAATGCCGTCGATCAAGTGCATGTTGCCTTCGCCCACAGAGATGTCTTTGGCCTCGAAGGCGTACCCGATATTCCAGATTATAGCGTCGAGGAAACGTCCTATGGCCTGTGCGCGCGCGGCAAGCGACCGGGCAAAGCTGACCGCCTCACCCATTTTCACATGCCCAATATCAACATTATGCAAGTTCCACCCAATAAGGATGAATTAGGCTGGGCACCCAATATTGTCTGGCGCGTGCCCGTGGATGATCACCATCATCGCAGCGTCAATATTCGGCGCGTTAAAAGGGATCCGCAAGCCCCGCAGATCTCACGCAATTATGAGCGCACAACAACCGATCGTCAGGTTGAAATTGCCAGAGCCATTCTGGATGGTCGCATGCGCCTTGATCAGCTCGACCCGATCAAAGATCGCGCCATCATTGTCGCTGTGCAAGATAATATAGCGCAGATGGGCCAAGGCGTGATTGCAAACCGGCAGAATGATCATCTGGGCCGCTCGGATGTTGGCGTGATTGCAGTGCGCAGATTATGGCTGGACGAATTACGCGCGCTCGCGCAAGGTCATGCCACACGCCAATGGACACGTCCCCCCGGCGGAGTTGAAATGACCTCAGGCGCATCTGTAGAATAATCACTCAATGCAAGTTACCAAAACGAGCGATAGTACCAAAAGCCCGTCAAAGCTGCGCCAGACATCCGTTTGGCACAATTGGCAAGGCCTCGCTATATGCCTGCTGGTTGGTCTGTTTACTGCTCTGCCGACACTTTATTTGATTGCCAATAGCTTCAATCTCTCTGGCATTGGTGAGGGCTTTCGCTTCGGCTTTGATAATTGGCTGGAGCTTGCGAACAATCGCTCCGTGAGCCGCGCTATCAATACGAGTTTTTTAATGTCCTTGCGCGCTCCGCTGGGCGTTATCATTGCTTTCGTGATCGCATGGATGTTGGTGCGCATAGAAATTCCGGGACGCAAAATTATTGAATACGGACTCTGGTTTGCCTTTTTTCTGCCTACGCTGCCGCTCACTGTGGGCTGGATCTTGCTGCTCGATCCCAATTACGGCCTGATCAATGATCTCTTACAAAAATGGGGCGTGACGTCGAAGCCGATTTTTTCGGCCTATTCCATTGCCAGCATTATGTGGGTGCATTTATCTGCAACGATCATTCCCATTAATGTGATTTTACTCACCCCCGCCATTGCCAATATGGAAGCGGCTTTTGAAGAAGCCGCCACTATGTCCGGCGCCAATCGCTGGGTGAGTTTGAGCCGCATCACCATTCCGCTCATGGCGCCAGCCATTATCATCACGACGATTTTGGGTTTCATCAAATCTCTGGAAGCGTTCGAGGTTGAACAAATCCTCGGCACACCAGCTAAAATCAGCGTCTTTGCCACTAAAATTTACGACTTTGTTCATTGGGATCCCCCGCGCCTTGGCGAAGCCATGGCTTTGAGCACAGCTTTGCTGATCATCTTGCTGGGCGTGACGATCCTGTATCGCTGGCTTTCTAAGGGCGATGTGGGTCATGCCACCATCACCGGCAAGACCAATCGCTTGCGATCATCGACACGGCCCAAATGGGCTTGGATCGCCTCTGCGCTGATCTTTCTCTATATGGCGATTGGCATTGTTCTGCCGCTGATCATTCTTGTTCTAGGCACATTCACACGGCTGTTTGGTTTCTTTTTTATGCCCAATCCTTGGACAAGCAAGCATTGGGTATCTGTTCTCAATGATCCGCATTTCCTGAATGCCTTCAGCAATTCTTTCTTGGTTGCAAGCCTCACAGCAGTGATTGGCACGATTACCTTTGTTCTTCTGGCTTGGGCCATTGTGCGCAGCCGCTTATGGGGACGCGCTTTGCTCAATCTGCTGGTCTGGTTGCCCTGGGGCATTCCTGGAATCTTGCTGGGTCTGTCGACCTTAATCTTGATTCTCAATCTGCCCGGCCTTGTTCTCATTCACGGCACAATTGGCGCCTTGGTTCTCGTGCTGTTGATCAAAGAAATGCCCTTGGGCGTTCAAATGATCAAAACCTCGATGATGCAGATTGCCAAGGAATTGGAGGAGGCCGGACAAATGGCCGGCGCGCGCTTTGGCACGATTTTACTCCGCATCATCATTCCGCTGATTGCGCCGATGATTGGCAGCGTTTTCCTCTTGACCTTTGTCGTCGCCTTTCGCGACATTAGCGCGAGCATTCTTCTTGCCGGCCCCAATTCGCGCACAATGGCCATATTCATGATTGAACTGGGCGAAGAGGGCCGCTTCGAGGCCATGGCGGTGATCGGAGTGATCTTGTCCTTTGTTGTTTTGCTCATGACGATTGCCATGCGCATGCTGCAATCGCGCATCGGCATTCAACGCTAGAGATCAGCAAAGATTAAAAATTGCCTGCTATTTACCAATTTCTTGCAAAATCGCGACAACCTTGCTCTGATAATCTTGGATCTCTTCATTCTGCGAGCCAATATAAGCGGCCAGATTTTGCGCATCGACCTCTAAGTCTGGATCATGCGCTTTCACATCCGTGCGCCGACTATTGAGCTTGAGAGCCAAGGTCAATTTTTCTTGCGTCTCTTGTTTCAAGAGCCAATTGACAAACAGCTTGGCAGCATTGGGATGTGGCGCGCCTTTCATCAAAGTGAGCGCGCCCACGCCCGGCGTCCAGACTTTGAGCTCTTTCATCTCGACAAAATCATCAAGCTTCACGCCCCTTTGGCCATATTCGAGGAATGTCGCTTTGGGAATGCCAAAGGCAATGGGATTGCGGCCTGAGGCAATCCAATCCATCTGCTGGCGTGGTTCTTTGGTGATCACGGGCTGCTGATCAACCAGCAATTTGCGGATAAACTCTTCGCCATAAACTTGATAGATCGCCGAGAGCGCATTTAGCGAAGCCCCGCCGCGCGGATCCGCCATGGAAATCTTGCCCTTGAATTTAGGCTGCAAGAGCCCTTTGACGGATTGATCCTCGGGCGTAGAAGCAAATTTACGATTATAGGAGGCAGATGCTGTTTCATAAGCGATGAAGGCGAAGAAATATTCCTTCTCTTTATCAAGGTAAGAATTTTGAATCCCGCCCAGCCATTTGGTCGAATCCACAACCTCCGGCAACATCAGTAATGGTTTGATGGGATCAAGCGCACCGGCCTTTTTGAACGCATAGCCGGGCGCATCAAGGCCCCCCACACGCAAATCCCATAAGATCTGGCCCACATCCCGCTCTTTGGAAAAGCGCGGCCAGAAATCGCGGCTCGCCATAGGCGTAACTTCAAGCTTGATGCCGGGATAATCCTTCTGAAACTCCATCAATTGCACACGCCAATCACGCCCCTGCGGACCCGAAATAACCAAAGTCCCTTCCTTATTGGCGGCGGCAACCAGAGCATCCCAACCGGGAACTTGCGACTCTTTCGAGGCGCCCTGCGCATAGGCAGCAGAAAGGCTCATCACACTGGCCAGACACAGAGCTGAGAATTTCAATGTAACCGAGGCCATGAAGGAAACACTTGCACTTTGCGACATAGGCTCACACTTCGCCCGATCCGAATTGATAATTGCACTGCATGTCATGGCCAGCCCTCCCAGAGCATTTATGGCAGACGGGATTTGCCTCATTCTGCCTCATCTTGATTCATGTTGACTGACGCAAAGCCTCATGCCCTTTTCTGGACACGCTCTTTCCAGAATTCCTTATGATCGACCTCGGCAGGAATAACCTCGGAGACCACAACAATAGTGGAGCAATCATTCTGTGCCTGTTCGCGGAACACATGAATTGGATCCTTGCCCGCCTGCACGGCGGCAATGCCATTGAGCAAGGTGCGGCGCGCAGCCACAATGCACACATCGGTTGAGCCCAAATGCTCCTTGGTGCGATCCACAATCGCGCCCATGCTCTCGGTGGCAAACGCATCATGCACGGGGAAATAATCACCCATGCCTGTATAATTGGAGGTCTTCATCAATTCGCGATCCTGCAGATAGCGATTGGAGCGATTGCGCACATGGCGATGATCGGGCGTGCGCTCTGTCTCATGGTGCTTGTCATACCGCGAGCGCTCAATCGGGCGGACGCGATTGAAAATGAAATCGAAGCGCAGATTATGCTCATCATCCACCGGCACATGCCAATGCAGAGAATAGCCCTGACCAACCCGCCCCTCATTGCCAACAATGGCCGCTTTATTGGGCATAATGAAATTTGTGACCCGCAGATATTTGCCCTTCTCGCCAGCATTGCGGATGGAATAATTGCGCACACCAAATTCTGTGCGCTCAATCTCCAACTTGGGGCGCGTGTCATCTCTATAATAAGCATCGGCCGATTTATCACTGCCTGGAACCGCCCGGCTATCGACCGGCGCCATGGGTTTATGCAGATAAGATAGATGCGAGGGGTCAATATTGCCCTCGATTGCTTGCAGCCAATTGCTATCCAAATGCGTCTTGACGAGGAAGCGATGCTCTTCATCGGCGTTCAAAAATTCATATTCGGGAAACAAAGGGGCGGGATCTTTGCCCAGATAAGCAAAGATCATCCCCGCGCGCTCAATGCATTTATAAGCGTTATGGTGAATCTCATCCTTATAAGTGCTGTCTTCAGGCTCAGCAGGCTGCTCCAGACAGCGGCCGTTCACATCAAACAGCCAGCCATGATAGAGGCAGCGCAAGCCGCCATCCTCAATGCGGCCATAGCTCAAATCCGCGCAGCGATGCGGACATAAGATATCCATCAATCCCACACGGCCTTTGTCATCGCGAAACAAAACGAGATCTTCTCTCAAAATCCGCAGCGGCAGGGGCGCGCTACCAGGAGGCAGATCCTCACTCAGGGCAACGGGATGCCAATATTTGCGCATCAGCTCACCGCCCGGCGTGCCTGGGCCTGTATGAGTCAGCAAGTCATTTTCGGCAGGCGAGACCATTTGGCATTTCTCCCTCTCAGCGCTCATTGACAGTGTGGCGCTTGACGTCATTAATGTAGGAAAGAACCTGCGGGACTGTCAACGAAATCCCGCTTTTCAAATCGAGGGGGGATGAATGCACAGGCTGAGCACAGGATCAGTATTGGGGATCAGTGTCGCGAACGCCCATCGCTGCCATTTTGATCGCGTCTTATCATCTTGACCCTGACGAAGCCCTCTCCAGCCAAATCTACCTCCCTCTGGCGCCTCAAGCTGCCCGGGCAAATGGCTGGCGCGCTTTTATTGCTCACGCTGCTTGTGCTGGTGGCCTATCCCTTGGCGCTGCTCATCTATGGAAGTTTTCTGTCAGACCAACCCGGCCAATCGCACAACCTTAGCCTTAATTCTTGGACCAGCGCTTTGTCGCAACCCGGCATGAGCACGGCGCTGATCAATACACTCAAACGTACAGCTATTACTGAAATCATCGCTCTGCCCAGCGCTATTGTGATTGCCTGGCTGGCTGCGCGCACCGATATGCCAGGGCGACTTTGGCTTGATCGATTGCTCTGGATGGCTTTCTTTTTACCGGCTCTGCCCGTTTTGCTGGGCTGGATTCTTTTATTCGATCCAGATTTCGGATTGGCCAATCAGCTCGTGATGAAAGTGTTCGGCTCAACCGAACCCTGGTTCAATATTTATTCCTTCTGGGGCATTGTCTTTGCTCATATGGCCTCGCGCTCAATTGCGGCCAAATATATTTTTCTGGTTCCCGCCTTTCGTAATTTCGATGGCGCGCTGGAAGAGGCCTCCATCATCGCAGGCTATGGAACCTTGCGCACACTGTGGCAAATTGTCGTACCCCTCTTGGTTCCTGCCATAATGGTCACCGCGATCATCTCGCTGGTTCATTCCCTCGAATCCTTCGAGATTGAGCTCATTCTGGGCGGCCCAATCGACTTTTATGTCTTTTCAACGCGGATCTATCGCCTGATTGAACAATCACCGCCGCTGTTTGGCGCGGCAACAGTTCTGGCACTGGCTGTTTTATTCTGCATGCTGCCTTTGATGATCTGGCAGCAGCGCATTTTGGCCTCGCGCAATTTCGCCACTGTGACGAGTCATTTTCGCCCCCGCCTTTTGCGTCTTGGGCGCTGGCGCTGGCCAATCTGCTGTGCACTCGCCTTGGGCGGGCTGATCATCACTCTGGTGCCGACACTCTGCCTAATCATGGGCACATTCATGAATCTGTTTGGCAAGTTTGATTTAGAGATTGTCTGGACGCTGGATCATTGGTCGGCCATTTTGAATGATCACGAAACGCTCTCTGGCTTGTTTAACACGCTCATCATGGGGCTTGCTGCGGCCGCCCTTGCTCTCGTTTGGTTTCCGGCCATTGCCTATGTCACCGATCGCACCCGCCTGCCCGGACATAGTCTGCTGGGACTTTTGGCCTGGCTGCCCGCCACCTTGCCGGGAATTATTTTAGGTCTTGGTCTGTTGTGGATGTTTCTCACCACACCCTTATTGCGCGGCCTTTATGGATCCATTGGCGTGTTGATTCTGGCTGTGCTGATTGCCGCTCTCTCCACCGGCGTGCAATTGATCCGCAGCAATCTGGTGCAAATCAGCCGTGAGCTGGAAGAAGCCTCTTACATCACCGGCGCCAGCTGGCTGACCACCTTCCGGTTGATCATGATGCCCCTATTGGGGCCTGTTCTGCTCACCGTGGCTTTGCTCACCTTCAACTCTGCGGCTCGCAATGTGGCAGGCGTTGCCATGCTAGCCACTGCCTCCAATCGCCCCCTCGCTATGTTGCAAGTGGATTATATGGTGGATGGACGCTATGAACCTGCAGCCATTGTGGGTGTGTTGATTGTTGCCATGACCCTTGGCATGGCCTTTGTGACGCGCATCCTTGCCAATCGCATCGGCATTCGAACCCATTAAGATGATAACCCCATTAGAACAAAATAGAGGAGACAATCATGGCTAAACTCATTGGCGCCCTTGCCATGTCGCACGCCCCGCAATTGATCATGCCACCAGAAAAATGGCCGGATCTGCCCGCCAGAGCCAAAGGGCCGTTTAACCCCAAAGCGACAATCGCCAGTGAAATCACGCCAGAGGCACATCTGGCCCGCGCCGCGCAATGCAAAGCGGCCATTGCGGGCCTGCGCGAGAAACTTGAAGCGCTCAATCCCGATGCCGTTATTGTCTTTGGCGATGATCAGCATGAAAATATCTTCGACGATAATATGTCGCCCTTTTGTATTTACACTGCCGAAAAGGTCGCTGCGACCGAACATTTCCTCTATTTGGGCGCTAAAGCCGAAGACCAGATGACCCATTATGATGTCCCCGCATTGGCAGGCGACTTGTTGCACCAATTATGGGAGCGGGATTTTGATCTTGCCTGGTCGCGCGAAACACGCGACCCCTGCGGCTTGGGCCATGCTTTCGGTCGCGCGTTGAAATTTCTGATGCCGACCAAAAAAATCCCGATCGTGCCAATCATGGTCAATACATATTATCCCCCCGCCCCCAGCGCACGGCGCTGTCTGCGGTTGGGCGAGGCGCTGCGCGCAAGTCTGGAAGCCATTCCCGGCGATCAGCGCATTGTGCTTTTAGCCTCAGGCGGGCTCAGCCATACGGTGATCGATGAATCATTTGATCACGCCTTCATTGGCGCCTTGTATAATCGCGATGTCACCTATCTCGAAAGCCTGAGCGCTGATCAGATGATGTATGGCACATCAGAAATTCGCAATTGGATCATCCTGTCTGGCGCTATGCCTAAAGGCGTCTCGCATGTGGATTATATTCCCTGCTATCGCAATGCTGATGGCGTGGGCTGTGCCATGGGCTTTGCATCATGGAGCTAAATTCATCGCCCGAACCTCTGCTGAGCCTGCGCGGTCTAACCAAGCGCTATGGCTCTTTTGCGGCCGTCGATCAGATTGATCTCGATATCCGCAAAGGCGAGGTTTTTGCGCTTCTGGGCCCCAGCGGCTGCGG
>CAIVAX010000116.1 GCA_903903935.1 uncultured Hyphomicrobiales bacterium
CAAAAACTAGCCAAGCGATATAAGGAATTATTTGATATTTACCTCAAACATGCTGGCCAGATCACCGCTGTCATGACCTTTAATGTCACAGATGCCTCAAGCTGGCTGCGCCATCACCCCAGCCCACATGCGACTTGGCCCTTGTTGTTTGATGCCCAAGGCCAAGCCAAACCCGCTTTTTGGGCGCTTGCCAAACGCTGAACAGGCGAGCGCAGGTTCATAAGTTCGCGGGCAAGAAAATTGAATGGGGCGGCTTTGACCTCAGCTCTATGAACCGGTTGGTGCTAGCTCAGCTTGCACGGCTTCATCTGAATAAAATCCAAATCACGTTTACTTGGATGAAGGCGAGACAGGCTTGTAATCGACAGAAAGCGCCTCATATTCTTGTGATCATCAGGTAAGGATCTCAAATGGCGGCATATGTAGTTGTTATTATTCATAAAATAAAAGACGAAGCGGCTTTTGCCGAGTATCGGAAGTTTGCGGAGGGCGCCATCAATAAGCATGGCGGCTCGGCCGTCGTGCGGCCTGCCGCGCCAGTTACTCTCGACGGAAGTGGTGACAACCCAAGTTTTATTACCATGTTGACCTTTCCCTCGACGCAGGCCGCAGAAAACTGGCGGAATGATCCTGAACTCAAAGACATTCATGCTATGAGAAATAAGGGAATTGACGCCACAATTTACGCCTTTTGAAAGCCGGACCCGGTTGCATGGCCTAAACGGTAGAGCCTTGCGTGACGATGCGAGCTGCATGCGCCATTCTGCGGTTTGGGGGTCTTGGGGATTTAACTCACAACTCAGATCATGAGTTGATCTCATGTTACAATGCACTTCAAATATCCAGATGAAATGTTTATTTAGGGGCCTGATCATTGCCTCAACTTATGAAGGATTGTGAATGGCCCAGCTTGTTCCCATCAGCCGTGATTTGCATTCTGGCCAATCTTGGAAGCGGCCAACGAACCTGCAATTTGCCGCCGCCCATGCAATTACCCCTTTGTTTGCCCAAGAATTGGCAGCCGCTGCCATGGCTTTCCCTATTGGCTTTATCCAGCAGGACGGGTCCTATCTGCCCGCCGCCATCCTGGGCCTGGAGCCTGGCGTCAATCTATTTCTGGGTCAGCAAAACCAATGGCTCGGCCGCTATGTGCCCCTGTCCTTGCGCTATCATCCCTTCCAGCTCGCCCGCATGCAGGATGAGCAAATGGCCCTTTGTATTTTTGATGATCATCTCTCTGCGGCCGGTATTGGCGAGCCTTTCTTTGCCTCATCGGGCGAACCGACTGAGGAGATTTCTAAAATCCTGCAGGGGCTCAATCAGATCCACGCCGGCCACCAATCCATGGTGCGGCTCTGTGCTTTGCTGGATGAGCATGGTCTAATCGAACCCTGGCCAATCAAGGTGCAAAAAGAGGCGGGCGTCGTCAATGTGGATGGCGTGTTTCGCATTAAGGAATCCGCACTGAACGAGTTAGAGCCTCAGGCTCTGGCCGATCTGCAGCGGGCTAGCGCTCTGCCAGCTGCTTATTGCCAACTCTTATCGATGCAGCATCTCTCAGGCCTTGGCCAATTGGCGCAAATGCGTGAAAAGGCACAGGCTCCGCGCCTGCCGGTGAATGCATTAGGCGAGCTGGATATGGATTCGCTGATGGCCTCTCAAACGATTGATTTCACCCGTTTGATGTGATCAGCTGATCTGATCAGGATGAAGCCTTGTTCATTCGTCCAAAACTAATGCTCTCCCCATCATCCAGATAGGGGAAGCGCTCAGGTTTTGGGGCGGATTTATCACTGGGCGCCTGCGATATGGTCGAGGGCTGAGTCTGCGCCGGCTGTTTTGCTGGCTGGGCAACTCCACCTGAGATGAGATAGATTGCCTGATCTAGGCTTTCTATCTGCTTGGCGAGCGTCTCCAATTGGCGCTCGCATGTCTCCTTACGCCGGGCCAGCACCTGCTCAATCGCGCCATCATTATTGGGTAGCTTAATCTGCCCGCTGATCACCTGCGATTGAACCAGAGCAGCTTGATAGCCCGCGCGCAATTGTACCCATTCCTGCCGCCGCTCACGCAAAGCCTGCACACAAAGCGCCGTCAGACGTTGCGCGGCATGGGGCGATTCAGGCCCCGTCTCCTGCGCGAGGGCGAATAAGGCGCGGTCCAAAGCATAGGAGAGAATATCCAACATTTGCGCGCGAGCGGGGTCGACAACCTCATCCTCCAGCAGGCCGGTGGCATCATAACGCGCCCGCGCCTTGGGATCGATCAGCACATCATGCGCCCGCTTGATCCTGGCAAAAGCTTCAGCCGAGCCGCCAACATCTGGATGGTGCGTGCGCGCCATTTGCCTATAAGCACGCTTAATGGCCGCTGTGCTGGCATCGCGCGGGACACCAAGCAGGTCGTAAAGGTCTGTCATGGGCCAAGATTAACGAGAAAAAGCGGTGGCCGCAATGTGGTGGGTGCGAGGAAGTAGGTTTGATGCTTTGGGACTATAAAATTACTCCTAGCTTAATTAACCTAGCCCTGAACCAGCAGCTTAGAGAGCGCATGGGCTACTCCGCAACCTCAACCAGCTTCGCAGACCGCGCTGGCGCCTCAGTCCGTTTTGCACTAACGTTTCACCTGGACCAGTGATGGGGACCCATCATCTCAACAAGCGAGGTTACAAATGGCAAAGGAACAGAAACGTGGAAACAAGGAAGCAAAGAAGCCAAAGAAAGTGAAGGAAGCAGCAGTATCCGTCGTTTCTTCATTTTCATCAAAGATGGCCTCTCCACAAATCGGCACAAAGAAAAAATAAAACGGTCTCCTATGTGGCCGCATTTTGTAATAAGACTTCTTCAACCAGCTCTGCGCCGGAGACTGCGTCAATACCTAGGAATGCAGACTAGCAAACTCCGACGCAGATTAAACTAATAACTCCGATAAATATTGAAGTTCATTAATAAATGATACCGTTGTCGCAACAATCAACGCACGTTTTTTTGTTGTCGTTTATTGATCTTGCTAAGCGACGGGGCTGCCGAATGTTACTCAATTTTTTAAA
The DNA here is from genome assembly GCA_903903935.1 of uncultured Hyphomicrobiales bacterium. Classification (GTDB taxonomy): domain Bacteria; phylum Pseudomonadota; class Alphaproteobacteria; order Rhizobiales; family Beijerinckiaceae; genus Terripilifer. Next base: position 3,050 of record CAIVAX010000116.1, read on the forward strand.
TGATAGTCGAGCCTACATTACCGGCAAAAACTGCGTTCGTTTCTGGGGGCATGACCACACTATTGAGGTCACTTGCGAGGTCGGAACTGAGGTACTCAAGCTAATCCATCCTGAGATGGAGAACAGCGAAATGTCTATACTGAAAGCCTTTGATACACATCACCTTATGATCAAGCGCATAGGAAATAAAAACTATACTCAACAGAAAAAAACGTTCATCCAAATTAAACGAGAAGATTTCTAAACCTATAGATATTTGTCGTTGTTAGTCTCTGATTTAATCGCTTAAGCGCATCGCATTAATTTAATTGAGTATGGAAGACGACTATGCTCCAGCTCATATGGCATGTGGCACAGCAGGGTCCTTGTCTAGCCTGCCTATGGACCAATCCCGACTGACTAAAGGCAGTCTGGCGGTTTGGTGCTTTGACATGGGCCGAACTTGGTATGCTTCACTACCGAAACAATACCATAATCTAGGCCCATGTCGGTAGACTACTTTATTCGCTTATAAGTGTTCACGTTTGAACCGCCATTAGAAGAAGCCGGAAGATCATATATAAGCTCATCACCAGTTAGCGATAAGATTATGCGCTTTTGGACAGTGCCATGCCAAGCTGCCCAAGACCCACCTTCAATCTTGAGGTTTATGTCATGATTTTCAACCGTGAAAGTACCCCAATAACTAAGGCTACCACCAACAACCTCCTTATTCTCCTCAGCGGTTCCTGTGAGACGATTGTTCGATTTAAATTTAGGGAGATCTGATCGGGCATTTAAAAGAATAAAATTCCCAGCAGCATCAAACATCGCCATACCTTTGAGAGTAGGATTTAAATTTTTGGTGCCATCTGCCATAGTACCAATGTTCGATACGAGCCTCCAAGCACCAACAAGATCCTTAGCAGTCTGCGCCTGAGCCAGCCCGATGCCTCCAAGCATTGCTGCCATAACCATAAGACCAATACGAAAGCTTTTCATGATTTCACTCCCTAAAACGCAGGCGTTTTTTATGAGCCTGTCGCTGGAGGGAGCCTAGGGCCTAACTTCAGTTTAGCCTAATGATTATAATTGATATTTAACTGCCCTCAATTCACCTGACCCTGACCCAGCAGCTCCGACAAAGCGCGAGCATAGGCGGCACGGGCTGTTTGCAGGGTTCTGTCGAAAATTTTTACACTCAACGCGAGGCCGCTGCCCGCGCCGTGTAGCTCATGCCGCCCTTTTCTCTCAACCAGACTGGTACACTTTTAATCCGCCAGCTGGCACATTTTGTAGCCGCCATTGACAGCCGCGGGCGTTTTTCTTAAGTCGTTTTTAAGGGAGCAAATTTCTCAAGTGTTTGTTCAAAAAACTCTGCTGCAGTAGCAAAGTTCTTAAATTCCTGTCCCCAATCGAAGCTGCCTATGCTCTCCACTTCTTTAAGGTAAGGGTGCATCTCTGATAGTGATTTTGGTTCTGTAAAAAAATGCTTTGAACCCATAACTTCATAAATTATTCGACCTTGTGACGGAAACTTCACAATATTAATATGACAGGTTTCGTCTTTTAGACGGTAAGAGATATAGCGGCCAAAAATAAGTTCATTGCTTTTTTGTCCGCCGCTCACTTTGGCAATCCCGTTTTTTCCAGTAAAGGAG
>CAIVAX010000117.1 GCA_903903935.1 uncultured Hyphomicrobiales bacterium
ATTGCTCGGCCCATTTCTTTGATCAGTGCTCTGAACCTAGCTGCACGTCTCACCCATACGCAGGCGCAGCAGTGAGCGCGCCAGAGTCTCTGCCACCTTTGCGTGAGGTTGTAGAGCGCTTTGGGCTTGCGCCACAAAAAGCGCTGGGACAGAATTTTCTCTTCGATCTTAATCTCACCGGACGCATTGCCAGAGCGGCTGGTCCGCTCGACAATGTCATTGTTGTAGAGGTCGGCCCCGGTCCCGGTGGCCTGACCCGCGCCTTGCTCGCAGCTGGTGCAAAAAAAGTGATCGCGATTGAGCGCGATGAGCGCTGCCTGCCAGCTCTGGCGGAGATTTCAGCCGCCTATCCGGAACGATTGCAGATCATCCCGGGAGATGCTTTGCAAATCGATCCTGCAAATCTGATAGAGGCTGATCACCAAGGGCCAGCCCGCATTGTCGCCAATCTTCCTTATAATATTGGCACGGTCTTGCTCACCCAATGGCTGGAGAGTGACATCTGGCCGCCGCGCTTTGATCGTCTGACACTCATGTTTCAACGCGAAGTCGCCGAACGTATTGTTGCAACGCCCCACCAGCGCGCGGATTATGGACGTCTGGCCATTTTATGCGGCTGGCGAACACAAGCACGCATTCTCTTTGATGTGCCTGCCGCCGCGTTCACGCCGCCTCCCAAGGTCACATCCTCAGTGGTCGAGCTTGTTCCGCGCGCAAAACCCCTGCCCTGCGAGCGCAAAGCATTGGCCGCTATTGCACTGGCTGCCTTTGGTCAGCGGCGCAAAATGCTGCGGCAATCTCTCAAAAGCCTGTCACTGGCAGGACAGCACATTGAGACGAGTCATCTGCTAGCAAAGGCTGGCATTGATGGCAGCAAGCGCGCCGAAGAACTCGATCTTGAGCACTTCGTCGCCCTCGCCAATGCCGCATCAAGTTTAGTTGCGTCCGCCCGCTAAAGCGTCACACCAGACGGCTTTGCTCAATCGCCGCTTCAATGAAACTGGCAAACAGCGGATGCGGCTCAAACGGACGCGATTTTAGTTCAGGATGATATTGCACACCCACGAACCAAGGATGATCCACCAGCTCGACGGTCTCGGGCAAGAGACCATCGGGTGACATGCCCGCAAACATCAGGCCCTTTGCTTCAAGCCGCGCTTTATAGGCTGTGTTGACCTCAAAGCGGTGGCGATGGCGTTCATCAATTTCTGTACAGCCATAAATGCCGGCAATTTTCGAGCCTGCCTTCAAATGCGCATGAAACGAACCCAGCCGCATAGTGCCGCCCAGATCGCCACCCTCGCGGCGTGTCTCCAATTCATTGCCGCGCATCCATTCAGTCATCAGACCGACAATGGGCTCGGCACAGGGACCAAATTCAGTTGAATTGGCACCCGACACACCTGCCAAAGCGCGTGCAGCTTCAATCACAGCCATTTGCATGCCAAAGCAAATACCAAAATAAGGCACCTTGCGCTCACGCGCAAAACGCGCCGCCAGAATCTTACCCTCAGCACCACGCTGGCCAAAGCCACCGGGCACGAGAATGCCATGCACATGTTCGAGATAAGGCGCTGGATCGCCGCCCTCAAACACTTCGCTTTCGATCCAATCGAGCCGCACTTTCACACGATTGGCCATGCCACCATGATTAAGTGCTTCGATCAGCGATTTATAGGCATCTTTCAGGCCCGTATATTTGCCAACAATGGCAATAGTGACTTCGCCCTCTGGATTATGCACGCGCGCCGACACTGCATTCCATCGGCTCATATCAGGCTTTGGCGCCGGCTCAATACCAAAGGCGGAGAGCACTTCCTGATCAAGGCCCGCTTCATGATAAGCGCGCGGCACATCATAGATGGAGGCAACATCGCGCGCTTCAATCACAGCGCTTTCGCGCACATTACAGAACAGACCAAGTTTGCGCCGCTCTTCGCGCGGAATTTCACGATCCGTGCGGCACAGCAAAATATTGGGCTGAATGCCGATGGAGCGTAATTCTTTCACCGAATGCTGGGTCGGCTTGGTCTTCAACTCACCCGCGGTCGGAATATAAGGCAGCAGTGTGAGATGCACATAAACAGCATGGCAGCGCGGCAGATCATTGCCGAGCTGACGGATCGCTTCAAAGAAGGGCAGACCTTCAATATCGCCCACCGTGCCGCCAATTTCGACGAGCACGAAATCGACATTTTCCGTGCCATAGAGAACGAATTCCTTGATCGCATTGGTGACATGCGGAATGACCTGAACCGTGCCGCCCAGATAATCGCCGCGCCGCTCTTTAGCGATAATGTCCTGATAGATCCGTCCCGTGGTGATATTATCGCGCTTGCTCGCCGGTGTGCCGGTGAAGCGTTCATAATGTCCCAAATCAAGATCCGTCTCAGCGCCATCATCGGTGACGAAGACTTCGCCATGCTGGGTCGGGCTCATCGTGCC
>CAIVAX010000118.1 GCA_903903935.1 uncultured Hyphomicrobiales bacterium
CTATAAAGTGCGCGAACATTCTCTGGCCAAGATCCCCGTCATGCTGGTGGTCGGCAAAAAAGAAGCAGCCGAGCGGGCGGTTTCAATTCGTCGCTTGGGCTCACAGGCCATGACAGGTATGGGATTGGCCGAGGCGCTGGCGCAGCTTGTTGATGAGGCAACGCCGCCAGACGTCAAGCGCGAAGACGATTAGATCTGGGTTGATCAACCGCGAAACGGATCGGCCGGTTTTCTGTCCTTTTCAGGGACAGTGACCGGTATGGCATCCGGATTGAAGCTTTGAATATAGCGCACGACATCGGCGACATCATCTCTGGTTAATGCCATTTGCGGCATGACAGGATGTGGATCAGCCAGAAAAGTGCTGAGCGATTTGCCATCACTGCGGCGATTGGCAATATCCATGAAGCTGGGAACATCAACGCTGGCTTTGTTCTGCTCAGGGCTGACCAAATGGCAGCTGGCGCACCATCTTTGCGCAATCGCTTTGCCCTTATCCGCATCAGCGGCCAGTGCCATTTGTCCTAGCCAAAGGCTGGCCCCAAGCCAAAGAAAAATATGCCAAGCTCTGAGTCTCATCGTAATGCCTCCAGAGCCACACATTGGGCTTACAGAGGCAAGATGACCTTGAGCTAAATCAAGTTTTTGAGGCGCGGGGGGCTGTGGCTTAAAACGCCTTAAAGGTAATGATGGTGCGCGTGTCAACAATGCCAGGAATGGGTTGGACTTTTTCACCGACAAAATGGCCAATGTCGGTCTCTTTGGTCACATAGAATTTGGCCAGAATGTCGTAATTGCCGGCAATGGAATAGATCTCCGAGGCGATTTCTGCCTCCGCCAGCGCGCTGGCGACTTTATAGGTTTGTCCCAGAGCGCATTTGATCTCGACGAAAAAAGTCTGCATGGCATCCTCGCTGAGCTATTTGAAGAGAACTTCTATATCCGTATCACGCCCACCAACGACATTGAAATTGCGTTGAAAGGCTTTGCCATCGCGGCGGGCGATGACAACATATTCGCCCTCGGCCAGTGGCAGGGAGGGAAAAGCGCCGATCATTTCCCGCAGCACGTCGCCACCGGGTGTGAGGACCGTGAAGCTGGTATTGGCTAAGGCCTCGCCCCCAACAAAGTTGACGAGTTTGAGTGTCATCACAGCCACGCGATGGCGCAAAATGGCTTCGGTCAATTTGCCAATCTGCACTTTGGCATCGGCATCAACGATGGAATTGGTCGCATTAGGATTGCCGCTGGCCGTCGGGGAGGGGGACTGATTGGAGGTTGCTGTATCAAGATAAGTTGAGACGATATGATATGTGCCTTCGGGCAGGCGCAAAATATCTCCTGCCTTCACATTGGCGACGAGCTTGCCTTCTGCATTTCCCCGATCGGGCACAAATACCGAAATCATTGTGCGATTGGGGGCGATGGGGAGATCGCCGATCATGCTGGTGACTTTGAGCGCACCCGCATTGAGCGCAATGGACTGAGTGACATCCGTCCCATTCAAACTGATGCGACGTGTGGAGCTCGCCAGGCCATAGGAGACATGCACAAGATAATCGCCATTGGGCAGTTCGATCTGCGGCACAGGATCTGTGCTTTGCATGATCAATTTGTAAGTGCCATCACCATTGGGCCGGTCTTCAAACACATTCCAATTGATGTCTGTCATGATGGCTTTGTTGGTTTGCGAACCAAACACAGCCATCAACCGCAAGCGCGAAGTGGATGGGATCGCAAGGCCATTGCTATAGGGCATGAGATTGGGCGAGAGTGGCGAGAGGCCTTGATCTGCCTGTTTGGCTGCAGGCGGTTGTGGTCTTTGTTGGGCATGACTGGGCGGTGGGCCGATTGCCAGCGCCAGAATGAGCAGCAAAAGGCAGGCCTTGCCGAAAGCAGGGCTTAGGGCCAGAGCTTTGACGCTGATCTGCAGAGCATGGCGCACAGAATGTGCAATCATTTGCCGGGCAATCCTTCTCATAGATCTTGATTGGCGCGTTTTGGTGCCGGGGTCAATTCAGGTC
>CAIVAX010000119.1 GCA_903903935.1 uncultured Hyphomicrobiales bacterium
AGCTGAATCTAGCCAATGCCGCTAAATCACAATTGCAAGCCGCCAAAGATGCAACGCGCGTAGCCCAAGCCGACAAGGCCAATCTTGAAGCGCAGCGCCGCGAATTATTGGTTCGCATCGCCCGCACAGAAGTCAAAGCCCCGGCGGATGGCCTGATCTCGCGTCGCTCCGCCAAACTGGGCGCCATGGCCACAGCGGCAGGTGAACCCCTCTTTCGCATCATTCAAGATGGCGCCATTGAGCTTGAAGCCGAAGTGCAGGAAACCCGCCTGCCTCTGCTCAAGACAGGACAGGCCGTCACTATCCAATTGGCCTCTGGCCAAACCATTAACGGCAGTGTGCGTCTGATTGCACCAGAGGTGAATCAAACCACACGTCTGGGGCGTCTGCGCATTGCCCTCTCGGCCAAAGCCGATAATTGGATTGGAACTTTTGCCCGCGGCCAGATTGAGATTCGCCGCAGCCAATCCATCCTCGTGCCCTCCAGTTCTGTGCTCTACCCCAATGGCACAGCCAGTGTGCAGACGTTAGATGGCAATCGCATTGTTGAACGCAAAGTGGAATTGGGCATAACGACAGGCTCGTTTATCGAAATCCGCTCAGGGCTTGCTGATCAAACGCGTGTCATCACCAGAGCCGGTGCATTCCTGCGCGATGGTGATCTGATCACACCCGTGATGGAAGGGGAGAAACGCTAATGGCTCTCAATATCTCGGCCTGGTCGATCCGCAATCCGGTTCCCCCGCTCGTCCTCTTTACTGTTCTCACCCTGCTCGGCATATGGTCGCTAGCTGGTCTGCCGATCACGCGCTTTCCCAATGTCGATATTCCCGTGATTTCTGTCACGGTGACACAGCCCGGCACAGCGCCCTCCGAGCTTGAAGGACAGGTCAGCAAGAAAGTCGAAGATGCGGTGGCTGGCATCGCTGGCATTAAACATATTTCCTCTTCGATTTCCGAAGGACTCTCGACAACGACCATTGAATTTCGTCTGGAGACAAAATCCGACCGTGCGCTCAATGATGTGAAAGATGCTGTGGCGCGCGTGCGCTCGGATCTGCCGCGCGGCATTGATGAACCGCTTGTGCAAAGAGTGGATGTGGTGGGCCTGCCCATCCTCACTTATGCAGTCAGCTCGCCCGATATGTCGCTTGAGGATTTATCTTGGTTTGCCGATGACGTCGCCGCGAGAGCTTTGCAGAACATTCGCGGCGTTGGCTCCGTCAGTCGCATTGGCGGCGTTGAACGCGAAATTCGTATTACCCTTGATCCTGATCGCTTGATTGCACTGGGCGCGACATCTGCTGATGTCAGCCGCCAGCTCAAAGCCCTGAATGCGGATCTGGCAGGCGGGCGCGGCGGCATTGCTGGACAAGAGCAATCCATCCGCATTCTGGCCGGTGCCCGCAAGCTTGATGAGCTCAGCGATCTGACGATCAGCCTGTCAGGCGGGCGCAAAGTCCGCTTATCGGATCTGGCAACCATTACCGATGGTGCAGCTGAACAAAGACGGTTTGCGCGCATGGACGGCAAGCCTGTCGTTGCCGTGGCCGTCAGCCGCGCCACTGGCGCCAGCGATGTAACTGTGGCCCAGCAAGTCGCCAAAAAGATCGAAACCCTCAACCAGACCTATCCGAAAGTCTCCATCGATCTCATCGACACTTTTGTTGACTACACAGTGGGCAATTTTGAAAGCGCGATGCATACTTTGATCGAAGGCGCCTTGCTATCAGTGCTGGTGGTCTTGCTGTTTTTGCGCAATTGGCGCGCCACATTGATCACAGCGATTGCATTGCCTTTATCGATCCTGCCTACCTTCTGGGCGATTGATGCACTGGGCTTCTCGCTCAATCTGGTCAGCCTGCTCGCCCTCACACTCGCCACGGGCATTCTTGTGGATGATGCGATTGTCGAGATCGAGAATATTGTGCGCCATATGCATATGGGCAAATCGGCCTATCGCGCTGCTCTCGAAGCGGCCGATGAAATTGGTCTGGCCGTGATCGCCATCAGCTTCACCATCGTCGCTGTGTTTGCGCCCGTGAGCTTTATGAGCGGCATTGCCGGTCAATATTTCAAGCAATTCGGACTGACGATTGCGATTGCGGTCATATTCTCACTAACGGTCGCCCGTTTGCTCACCCCGCTGCTAGCGGCTTATTTTCTAAGGCCGGACAAAAATCCTGAAGACATTCGCGAAGGCCGCATTATGCGCGGTTATACGCAAGTGGTGCGTCTGTCGGTTCGCCACCGCTTTGTGACAATCTTTGCGGGTTTTGTGATTTTCCTGATCTCGCTCTATTGCACACGTTTCCTGCCCTCCGGCTTCATGCCGGGCGAAGATGTGGCGCGCTTGCTGTTGGCTGTTGAACTGCCCCCCGGATCACCTCTGTCGCAAACCATGAAGGTCACAGACAGCATTGTCGAACGCTTGCAAAAAATGCCTGAAGTCAAAACTATCTTTGTCGATGGCGGCAAGATCGGATTGGGCGCTGCCGAAGTGCGCAAGGCGCAATTTGTGATCAATCTCGTTCACAAAACAAAACGTAGCAAATCGCAAAAGGAAATACAACGCGAGATTGGCGATCAGATTTCGCAGATTCCCGATATTCGCAATTGGTTCCTCAATGACAATGGCATGCGCGCTGTCTCATTGACCCTCTCGGGCACTAATAATGAGGCTGTCGAGCGCGCGGGCGCCCTCTTGCAAAGCGAGATGAAACGCATTCCGCTCATCTCCAATGTTGTCTCCACTGCCTCATTGGATCGACCCGAAATCCGCATCAAGCCCAATCTCGACAAAGCTGCCGAGCTGGGCGTATCCACCGATCTTCTGGCCGAAGTCATTCGCGTGGCCACCATTGGCGATGCCGATGCCAATCTTGCCAAATTCAACGCGGGCAATAGGCTCATTCCCATTCGCGTGGAATTGCCGGAATCGGCCAGAGGCCAAGTTGATATTCTCTCGAATTTGAAACTGCCAACTTCGCGCGGCTTCACCGTGCCCTTATCCGCACTGGTCGACTTTGAGTTCGCTCAGGGGCCAACCAGCATTTCACGTTATGATCGCGTCCGCCGCATCGCTGTTGAGGCCGATCTATCAGGCACAGATGCATTGGGTGAGGCATTAACGGCGATCTATGATCTGCCCACAGCCAAAAATCTGCCTGAGGGCGTGACCCTCAAGCAATCGGGCGATGCGGAAATCATGGTCGAAGTCTTTCAGGGATTTGCCGATGCGATGACCGCCGGTTTGATGATGGTGCTGGCCGTGCTTGTGCTCTTGTTCTCCAGCATTGTTCAACCCATCACCATTCTGCTCTCATTGCCCCTTTCGATTGGCGGCGTGATCTTCGCTCTGTTCATTACCAATAAAGCTGTTTCCATGCCCGTGGTGATTGGCATTCTTATGCTCATGGGCATTGTCACTAAAAACGCGATCATGTTGGTTGATTTTGCCATTGAACGCATGGCAACAGGCATGGATCGCACCGAGGCCATCATCGATGCGGGCCGCAAGCGCGCCCGCCCCATTGTGATGACCACAATTGCTATGGCGGCGGGCATGGTTCCCTCGGCTCTTGGCTTTGGCGATGGCGGTGAGTTTCGCTCTCCCATGGCCATTGGTGTGATTGGCGGACTTCTTGTCTCAACCATGCTCTCGCTGGTTTTCGTGCCCGCAGTCTTCACCATTATGGATGATGTGGGACGTCTGACAGCGCGCTTATTCTCCGGCCTCATTGGCCCCAAAGATGAGCCTGAAGAGATCCAGCCCCAACAAGAGCCTCAAAAACCACTGCGGATTGCAGCGGAATAATCAGCGCTCAACTTCCAGCGCCGCGGCAATCCTGCGGCGGCGCGGCAGAACAACGAGCCAAGCAAGAAAACAAATCAGCGCTGAGATCACAAAGACCCAGCGCAAACCAATGAAGTCCGAGCTGATCCCGACCAAGAGCGAACCAATAGCGGGCGTTCCTCTGAACACGAGCACATAGAGCGAGACCACGCGCCCGCGCATATCATCATGCACCGCCGATTGAACAAGCGCGGAAATACTGGTGGACATTGTATTGATCGTAAAGCCGATGAGGGCTGAGAAAATCACACCCAGCCAAAGCCAATCGGTCACAACAAAGCCCAATGTGGCAATCGACAAGCCCAGAGTGCCCATCACAGCATGATCGGTTAGACCCTTAATGCGTCCGCGATAGGCGACAATACTGGCACTCAGCATTGCCCCAATCCCCACCGCAGAATTGAGATAGGCCAAGCCCACAGCGTCAGAATGATAAATATCACCGGCAAAGCCCGGCAGCATTTCCTGCACGGGCCGAATGAAAATCGAGACGACCGTCAGCAATAAAAAGGCTGGCCATATGCCCTTATGGCTGCCCACATAGGCAAAGCCCTCTCCAATATCTCGCACAAGCGAGCGGCGGACACGCACAGGCCGCTCGGGCATGGTGACATTCATGAACAGCATGCTCACAAGAAAGAGGCAGCTACCAAGAGTGTGAATCTGAAATGTGCCCAGAACGCCAAAGACTGGAATCATCAACGAGGCCAGCGCCGGGCCTATAAAGCGGGTGAGCTGGAACAGCGCCGAATCCATGGCGATTGCTGTCGATAATTCTGAGCGCGGCACTGAATTGGGCAAAATAGACTGACGCGAAGCAGAAAAGAAAGGCTGAATAATGCCGGTCGCTAAACTCATATAGAACAGCACATAAATCGTCAGCCAGTCCATTTGCGTGAACACCATCAGCAAAACGGCCTGCAGACACATCAAACTTTGCATCGCCCGCAACATCACCATAGGCTTGGAGCGATCAGTCAGGGCCCCGGCAAAGGGCGCCAGCAGCAGCATGGGCCCCAAATCAGCTGCCGCAATAATGCCCAGCCAATTAGCCGAATGGGTCAGCTCCCAGGCAATCCAGCCCATGCCCACACGCTGCATCCATTGCGTTGTGCAAGCGGGAATCGAACCGGCCATAAAAATCGTGAAATTACGATTGGCCCAGATGCGCACGACGGGTCTGCTCTCAGATCGCATCCTGTCTGTGTCCTGCATCTCCATGACCATACTTTCCAGCAGACGAACCGGCTACCGGACCATCAGTGTGTCGATATAAAGTTGCCTGCGCCTCATCGTCCAGTGGTGTTTCGCCTCTAGACTCAAGCGCAGGGCGCTGATGACCTGCCCGCAAGCTTTGTCCAGCCCGGTCAAAGCGAGGTTAAAAAGCCTTAAAGTCAGTCTCTTGGGCAAAGATAGCGGCAAACCCTATTTGTTGGTTGATTGCTTAGAAAAAATGGGGCATAGAACCCCCCATCTGTCGCGGGATAAACCCGCTGGCCATCAGTTTAAACGGGAAATCCGATGAAAGTCCGTAATTCTCTCAAGTCGCTGCGTGCGCGCCATCGCGACAATCAGCTGGTCCGCCGCAAGGGCCGCGTTTACGTGATCAACAAAACACAGAAGCGCTTCAAGGCTCGTCAGGGCTAAGCCTGAGCCAAAACATCTATTTTTCAGTACTTTAAACCCCAGCTTGTCTGGGGTTTTTTGTTGGGGTGCGCTGCAGATTGTCTTTGACGCTTGCCCACACTGGGCATAGACTTTGCCAATGCTGACATTCAAAGCACCTTTTTTTGGCATGATGATCTGGGTGCAAGCCCTGTTGGGCGCAGCCGGGCTCTTTGCTCTGGCCACTGGGTCTGCCCAAGGTGCGGACCAGCCCAGAGGCACTCCCCCCGCCGCCAGCGACAAGCCAAGCGACAAGCAGAGCCCCGATAAACAGGCTGCCGATAAGAATGGCCCCGCCAAACCGCGCCCCGATGCCAACCTGCCCGAGACACGGCAAAAGATTCTCGATGAATTGTTCACCCGCCTTGCCCAAAGCAAGGATGAGGAAGAGGCCAAGGGCATTGCCGGGGCGATTGAACGCGTCTGGATGCGCTCGGGATCGGATACGGCCGATCTCCTCATGGGCCGGGCTGTGTCGGCCATACGCTCGAAAGACTTTAACCTCTCCATTGAGCTTCTCGACAAAATCGTCGTGCTTGATCCGGACTGGGTCGAGGCTTGGAACAAGCGCGCCACATCGCGCTATTTCGCTGATGATTACACTGGCGCCATGGCCGATATTGGCGAAGTGCTGAAACGCGAACCCAGACATTTTGGGGCACTCAGCGGCATGGGCTTTATCCTGCTTAAATCAGGCATGGAGCGGCGCGCGCTGGAAGTCTTCCGCAAAACTCTGGAGATTTATCCGGGTTTGGACGAAATCCAGAAACAAACAGACCAGCTCATCCCCGAGCTGGAAGGCCGCCCAATCTAAGCGCCCATCGATCCAAGCGCCCATCAATCTAATCGCAAACGCTCTGAGCGCCATTGCTTTGAGTGCTAATGCACGGCTGACGGATTACTTCTCTTTGCCTGTAAAAGCGATTCGTAACATATTGGTTGCACCCGGCGTTCCAAACGGAACACCGGCCACAATGATCACCCGATCACCCTCGCTGGCAAACCTTTCACGATTGGCAAATTTGCAGCCGCGCAGAGCCATATCATCAATGTCATGCGCATCCTTGGTGACCACTGCGTGCACACCCCAGACAAGC
>CAIVAX010000120.1 GCA_903903935.1 uncultured Hyphomicrobiales bacterium
ATTGGTAAAGCCGTTGAGGGCCTTGGCATGCTTGATGATGCCGCCAATGTACCACAGGCATTCCTGGCTCAGATCAGCATATTTATTGCCGGCCATCACAGGCTTGCCATTCTTCCAGATCGATTGATGCACATGCATGCCAGAACCATTATCGCCAAAGATGGGCTTGGGCATGAAGGTGGCTGACTTGCCATAGCTCTGCGCGACCTGATGGATGCAGTATTTATAGATCTGCATATGGTCGGCCATTGTGGTGAGCGTGCCGAACTTCAAACCAAGCTCATGCTGCGCAGAGGCAACTTCGTGATGGTGCTTTTCGACAACAGCGCCCATTGAGGCCATAGCAGCGAGCATTTCGCCGCGCATGTCTTGTGCAGAATCAACCGGAGGCACGGGGAAATAGCCGCCCTTTGTGCGCACGCGATGGCCCAGATTGCCGCCTTCATAAGGCGTATCCATATTGGTGGGCAATTCGATGGAATCGAGCTCAAAGCCTGTGTTATAGGGATCAGCCTTGAAACGCACATCGTCAAACACGAAGAATTCAGCTTCCGGACCAAAGAAGCAGGTGTCGCCAATGCCAGTGGACTTGAGATAAGCCTCAGCCTTTTTGGCAATGCTGCGCGGATCGCGATTATAGGGCTGGCCTGTGGAGGGCTCGAGAATGTCGCAATTGATCACCATCGTCGAGGCTGCAAAGAAGGGGTCCATGCAAGCGCTTGTGGGATCGGGCATCAGGATCATGTCGGATTCATTGATCGCCTTCCAGCCGGAGATCGATGAACCGTCGAACATTGTGCCTTCCGAGAACATATCCTCGTCAACCAGGCTCTGGTCGAAGGTCACATGCTGCCACTTTCCGCGGGGATCAGTGAAGCGCAAATCAACATATTTAACATCATTGTCCTTGATCGCCTTCAAGACGTCCTTGGCGGTCTTCATGGGTAAGCCTCTCTGTTTTGGCCTGGTTAAAAATGAGATGATCTGAGGGGATCAGATCGCATCGGTGCCGGTTTCACCGGTCCGAATCCGGATGGCGCCTTCAATGTTGGATACAAAAATCTTGCCATCTCCAATACGGCCCGTCTGGGCCGCTTTGCGAATGGCTTCGATTGCCTGTTCCAGCATGTCGTCAGTCACGACAACTTCGATTTTCACCTTAGGCAGAAAATCGACGACATATTCAGCACCGCGATAGAGTTCAGTATGGCCCTTCTGGCGACCAAAGCCCTTAGCCTCAGTGACAGTAATGCCTTGCAATCCCGCCTCTTGAAGGGCCTCTTTGACCTCATCAAGTTTGAAGGGCTTGATGATTGCTTCAATCTTTTTCATAGGAATCCAGACTCCCAGTGCACGGTTTCTCAAGCTTGCCGCAGAAGCGAGCAAGTTTCCGTGCCTTGGCCTATTAGCACCAGTCGTGCCAGTTCGCCATCATGAATTTGGCCGAAAACTGTGCGTAATTTCAACCCATGCGCCAAGTGCGTGGCCCACATATTGATCATAACGCCTAAATTTTAGCCACATACGATTATTTTGCAATCAGCCCCATTTGCCTTGCCGCCCTATTCAAAATCCGCTTGTAGGCTGGCCGGTCGCTCCATCCAGCCAGGGACTGGAAGTCCGCGCGAGCGCAAAAAGGCTGGGTCATAGAGTTTCGAGGCATAGCGAACCCCGGAATCACATAGGATCGTCACAATCGTATGGCCGGGCCCCAGCTCTTTGGCCAATAGCATGGCGCCAGCGATATTCACGCCCGAAGAGCCACCCAGCAGCAGGCCTTCCTCCGCCGCCAGATCGAAGATCAGGGGCAGGGCCTCCTGATCGCTGACCTGATAGGCCGCATCAATTGGAGCATCGACGAGATTGGCGGTGATGCGTCCCTGACCAATACCCTCGGTGATAGAAGTGCCTTCCGATTTCAACTCGCCGTAAGTGTAATAGCTGTAAAGCGCCGCGCCCATGGGATCAGTCAAAGCGATCTTGATCTTGGGATTGCGCTCTTTGAGCGCCATGCCAACGCCAGCCAGCGTCCCGCCCGTGCCCACGGCACAGGTAAAACCATCGACCTTGCCCTCCAGCTGGTTGAAAATCTCTGGGCCCGTGCTGTGATAATGTCCGGTGCGATTGGCAATATTGTCGAATTGATTGGCCCAAATGGCCCCATGCGGATGACTTTTGGCAAGCTTGTGGGTGCCGGAAGTTGCCGGCGATGCGGCGTGCCAGCACGATGCTGCTTTGCGGCGAAGACCTTGGGATGGTTCCCGATTGTGTGCCGGGCGTGC
>CAIVAX010000121.1 GCA_903903935.1 uncultured Hyphomicrobiales bacterium
AGAGAATGTGGCTTTTTAGATGGTCTGCCTCCCTTTCTGGGACAGGATGCGTTTGATCGCTTGCCCAGAGAGAATGTGGTTGTCTTGGCAACCGGCAGTCAGGGGGAGGGCCGCGCGGCTATGGCCCGCATTGCGCTGGATGAACATCCCGCCGTGCGACTGGCCAGTGGCGATCGCGTGATCTTTTCCTCGCGCCCCATTCCGGGCAATGAAAAATCCGTCTATACGGTGATCAATGGTCTGGCCAAACAGGGCATTGAGATTCTCACCGATCGCACTCATCTTGTGCATGCCTCCGGCCATCCCAGACGCGGCGAAGTCAGCCAGATCTATGATTGGATCAAACCGAAAATTGCTATTCCCGCGCATGGCGAAGAACAGCATTTGCGCGAACATGCCGCCTTTGCCAAAGCGCAAGGCGTGGAAACTGTGATCACCGCCCGTAATGGCGATGTGGTGGTTCTCGCGCCCGGCCGCGCGGCGATTGACGATCAAATTCCCTACGGGCGCCTGTACACAGATGGCCAATTGATCCTCGCCCAGAATGATGACGCCATTGCCCAACGCGTCAAGCTGGCCTTTGCCGGTGTGATATCAGTGGGCGTGGCCATGAACGCCAAAGGCGAGCTGGCGGGGGATCCTGATATGGTGATGGCCGGCGTGCCTTCGCGCACAATTGACGGGCGCGCTATGGATGAATTCGTCGATAAAGTGATCTTTGAAACGCTCGACTCGCTGCCCCGCGCCCGTCGCCGCGATCCTGATGCGGTGAGCACAAGCCTTGAAAAGGCCATCCGCAACAGTCTGCGCGCGGTCTGGGGCAAGAAGCCTGTGGTGCAAGTTCTCGTTATGCTGGTTTGAAAGGAGCCTGTGATGATTGGTCGTCTCAATCATGTCGCCATTGCGGTGAAGGATCTGGCCAGCGCCAGTCGCCTCTATCGCGATACTCTTGGCGCTAAAGTCTCCGCCCCCCTCGATCAGCCCGATCATGGCGTCACCGTGGTCTTTGTTGAGCTACCCAATACCAAGATTGAGCTTTTACATCCTTTGGGCGAGGGCTCGCCGATTGCCAAATTTCTGGAGCGCAATGCCGATGGCGGCATGCATCATGTGTGTTATGAGGTGGAGGATATTCTGGCTGCCCGCGACAAGCTCAAAGCCGATGGCGCCCGCGTGCTTGGCGATGGCAATCCTAAAATTGGCGCCCATGGCAAGCCGGTGCTGTTCCTGCACCCGAAAGATTTTTCGGGCACTTTGATTGAACTCGAACAGGTCTGATCAGTCCTGTCAGCGGAGGGTGCGATGACCTTAACCATGGGTTTGGCGGTTTATTTCACAATGTGGTGGATTGTTTTGTTCGCCGTCCTGCCTTTTGGGGTGCGTTCACAGCATGAAACGCAGGAATATGCCCTTGGCACGGATCCTGGCGCCCCTACCGCCCCCCTGATGGTTAGAAAGGTAATCTGGACCTCCATCATTTCGGCCGGACTTTTCTGCGCTTTATGGGCCTATATGTCTTATTTCGACTAGCTTTTGGGTTGACCCGCAGGCCCGAGCCAGTTACTCACAGTCATCCCCTTGGGAGCGCGTAGCTCAGCCGGTAGAGCATCTGACTTTTAATCAGGGGGTCATGGGTTCGAATCCCATCGCGCTCACCACCCTGGGACAATAAATACAGTTACTTACATTAAAGTGACGCAAGCAGGATGTTCTCTTTTTCGCTCCGCGTAAGTCTCGCGTAAGTCGGTGGCGGGGCATTTTGAGTCACTTTTGTTCCTCATCTGTCCCAAAGTTTATTCACCGCTTTTTCGCGCCGACCTCCGTTTTGGCTTCCCTCTCACCTGAGCCAGATGGTCGGTATAGGCTTGGTGAGCGCGTTTTTGCTCTGCTTGCTGGTAATAAGTCTCTGTCGTCTTGAAAGAGCGATGGCCAAGGATGCGGGCGCTGATGCGAACATGTGTCGGATCCTCCATGGCTAGAGTTGTCGCGGC
>CAIVAX010000122.1 GCA_903903935.1 uncultured Hyphomicrobiales bacterium
GGCGTGCCAGAAAATTTCATCAGTCCGGAAAATCTTCTCAAGTTCAACGAAAGTTCGGAACAGATTTATCAAGACCTGTTTCGGTAAGTTTGGGAGACACACATGCATCGATCAATCAAAGGTTTTGCTCGACTCAAATATCTTTTGGCCGGCGTTAGTTTCTTGATCGCTCTGCCCGCGCAGGCCCTCACGACAGAAGAAGTGCTGATGTATCGCGGCGCGGATCGCGACAAGGTTTTGCTGGAAGGCGCCCGCAAAGAAGGGCAGGTGGTGTTTTATTCAGGCGTCATCGTCAATCAGGCGCTCAGGCCCATTGCCGATGCTTTTATGAAAAAATATCCCTTCATCAAAATGAGCTTCTGGCGCGCCGATACGGAAGAAATCGTCGCCAAAGTCACCGCTGAAGTGCGTGCCAATAATGTGGTGGGCGATGTGCTGGAGGGCACGGGGCTGGGCGAAGTCTCGGTGCAGGCTGGCATTGTGCAGCCCTTTTATTCGCCCGTTGTCGAAGAATATCCCGAGGCCTATCGTGATCCTCGCCATTTATGGGCGGTGACGCGGCTGAGCTATTTTGCCACCTCCTTCAATACCAAATTGGTGCCCCCCGGCACCCAGCCCAAGACCTTTGAGGATTTGCTCGATCCCAAATGGAAGGGCAAAATGGCCTGGCGTATTGGCACATCCACCGGAACGCCTCTGTTCTTCACCAATCTACGCAAAGCCTGGGGCGAGGAGAAAGCCCGGGCTTATTTTGAAAAGCTGAAAGAGCAAAAGATCATCAACTTTGGTGCAGGCAGTGCCCGCACGCTGGTGGATCGGGTCATGGCCTCCGAATATGCCATTGGCCTGCAAGTCTTTGCCCATCACCCCGTCATTAGCGCGGGCAAGGGGGCTCCGGTTGATACCCAGCTTATGGAGCCAGTGGCCAGCGTTGCCGCCCCCATGCAGATCACTAAGGGTCTGACCCATCCCCATGCGGCGATGCTGCTGGTCGATTTCATCCTCTCTAAAGAGGGACAGACCATTTTGGCGCAGGCGGAATATTTCCCCGCCCGCCCCGATGTTCCGGCTTTGGAATCCCTCAATCGCATTGTGCCCAATGTCGCCAAGATCCGGGAAAATTTCATAACCCCCGAGGATTTCAACAAATACGCCGAAAGCTCGGAGCAGATTTATCAGGAACTCTTCCGATAGGGAGCCGGTGGCCTGTGATGAAGATCAGGCTGGCGCCCTCTTGGGCGCTGGCCGGCGCTTAGGTAAATCTGTTGGCTCAAAATCCTTGCTCAAAATCCTTGCTAAAAAATCCTTGTCCAAAGGTTGACTTCGCCCCCTCCCAACCCCACAAATGAAAAGATCCCCCTGATCAGACCTGATCCAGATCAGAGCTGGCCTAAACCAGTGCTGGTTTAGATAAGGCTGGGGGAGGTGACAATCTCGTCCAATTTTCGAGGGATAAAGACATGGCTTCGCTCAAGGGCAGCAAGACCGAACAGAATTTGAAAGACGCTTTCGCCGGTGAATCACAGGCTAACCGCCGTTACCTCTATTTCGCCCAGAAGGCGGATGTGGAAGGCTATAATGACGTGGCAAGTGTTTTCCGCTCCACAGCTGAGGGCGAAACAGGCCATGCCCATGGTCATCTTGAGTTCCTTGAGGCTGTTGGCGATCCCGCCACTGGCTTGCCCATCGGCCCGACTGCCAAGAATCTGGCTTCGGCTGTTGCTGGTGAAACTCACGAATATACTGACATGTATCCCGGCATGGCCCGCTCCGCTCGCGAAGAGGGCTTCGAGGAAATCGCTGACTGGTTCGAGACACTCGCTAAGGCTGAGCGCTCGCATGCTGGTCGCTTCCAGCGCGCTTTGGATGAAATCAAGTAATCTTCGCTCAATTGAGATTGAACCTCCGGCCGGCTTGTCCGGCCGGAGGCGTTTTAAACTTTGAACTTTTACAATAGCAGGCCTGTCAGACTTAATGTCTTTGCTGCCGTAATGGCTGGCGCAAACATCTCTTGAGAGATGGCTTGATGACGAGCTTGCGCACACTTCGACATGGAGAGCACAGTGAGAGAAGGCGGGCTTGATGCACCCACACGCCATCCTATTGATTGGGAAAATCCCGATTTTTATGATGAGGCGCAGCTGGATGAGGAATTGCGCCGTGTCTTCGACATTTGCCACGGCTGCCGGCGTTGCTTCAATCTGTGCGATTCTTTCCCGCGCTTGTTCGATCTTGTCGATGAGTCCAAGACCGGCGAATTAGATTCTGTGTCGAGCGCTGATTTCGGCCCGGTCATTGATGCCTGCACATTGTGCGACATGTGTTACATGACCAAATGTCCCTATGTGCCCCCGCATGAATTCAATCTCGATTTCCCGCATTTGATGCTGCGGGCCAGAGCCATTGAAGCGCGCAAAGGCCTTGTGCCTGTGGCCGATCATGAATTGGCCAAGACCGATCGCAATGGCAAGCTGGCCTCGTTGGTGGCGCCAATTGCCAATTGGTCCACCAAGACCGGCAATAGCCTGACCCGCCCAATCTTGGAAAAGGTCGCTGGCCTGCATCGTGAGGCTGAATTGCCGAAATATGCAGCAGTCAGTCTTGAGCGTCGCTCGGATGTCTTCCCGCCCAAGGTCAATGAGCAAGCCCCCGCCTTTGGTCGCAAAGCGGTGATCTATGCTACATGCTTCAACAATTATAATGATCCTGATGTCGGCCTTGCTGCACGCGCTGTTCTGGCGCGCAATGGTGTGGAGACAGAAGTCATTCATCCCCATTGCTGCGGAATGCCCATGCTGGAGCAGGGGCATATTGGCGAAGTGGCCAAAGCAGCGCGCATTGTCGCGCAATCCTTCCGGCCGTGGATTGAAAAGGGCTATGACATTATCGCGCTGGTTCCCTCCTGCGCTTTGATGATGAAGTTTGAATGGTCGCTCATTCTGCCCAAGGATGAGGATGTGAAGCTTTTATCGAAAGCCACTTTTGATCTGAGCGAATATATCGTCGATATTTCTAAAAAAGAGGGTCTGGCACCCGGGCTTGAAGCGATCCCCGGCGGTGTCTCCTTGCATATTGCTTGTCATTCCAGAGCCCAGAATATGGGTCAGAAGGCAGCAGAAATGCTTAAACTGCTGCCGCAAGCTGATGTGCAAGTGATGGAGCGCTGCTCGGGCCATGGCGGCGCATGGGGCTTTCGCAAGGATAATTTCGAGGTGGGCATGAAGGTCGGCAAACCTGTGTTTCGTCAGGTTGCCGAATCCGGCAAGGCCTTTGTGACTTCGGAATGTCCGTTGGCTGGCGTGCATATTCAGCAAGGGGTCGATCGGCTCGGCAAAGAACAAGCCAAACCGCAATTGCTGAGTCATCCAATTCAGCTATTCGCACGTGCTTATGGCATTGAGATTTAGAGTGAGGAGCTCGCGACATGATCAATAAACATGAATTGACGGTCAATGACATCATGCCCATGGCCGATTATGCCAAAGTGCGGGTTGAGACTCGCCGTCGCATTTCTGCGCAAAAGCGCAATCGGCGTGTGCAAGTTGGCCCGCATGTCACATTCTATTTCGAGAATTTCGATACAATGTGGCTGCAAGTGCATGAAATGGTTTTTATCGAAAAAGGCGGCGCGCAGCAGGTTCCCGAGGAATTGGCAGCCTATAATCCACTCATCCCCAAGGGATTGGAACTCACCGCCACCTTCATGATTGAGATTGATGATCCCAAATTCCGCGCCAATGTTCTGGCCCGTTTGGGCGGCATTGAAGACACCGCTTTCATAACTGTTGGTGGTGAGAAAATCAACGCCCGAGCTGAAGCTGATCAGGATCGCACCACAAGCGATGGCAAAGCCTCGTCAGTGCAATTTGTTCACTTCCACTTCACACCGGCGCAGATTGCCGCTTTCCGTCAAACGGGTGCGCAAGTGATCTTGGGCCTGTCGCATGCCAATTACAATCATATGGCAGTTCTGCCTGAGGATGTGCGCACAGCTCTGGCGGCTGATTTCGACTGAGCATTCCCAGCCGCTTGGCTAGATTTGCTCGCAAGGCTTGATCTCTAGACTTGATCTCTAGACTTGGTGTGTCGCCAAGCTTAGAAGTCCTTATGGGGCAAAGTGAGACACGCATTGAGATGGGGGGAATGGCGTTTTCTTTAAACGCCGTTCTCGTCATTCATGCCTGTTTCTGGATTGTACTTGCACTCCTCTTGGAAGGCTCTATCCGCCTTGATGTTGCTGAAGGTGTGA
>CAIVAX010000123.1 GCA_903903935.1 uncultured Hyphomicrobiales bacterium
ACCAAAGTGCCCAGCGCTGACAATGTCATTGCCGAATAACACATCAGCGAGAGCCAAGCGGCTGGCACATGAATATACATAATGCGCACAGTCTCGCCCTGCTGATAATCCGCCGGTGCGATGAAAAAGGTCATGTAGAGGCCAATCGCCAGCAGGCTGAGCGTCGCTCCCCAAGCCCAGGGCAGAGCGCGGCTGACCAGAGCCGAGAAATGAGTTGGATTAGCATAAGTCCACATGGCGCGATTTAGGCCCAAACAGGGGAGGAAAGCAATTCAGCATCTGATTATGCGGCAAGCCCTATCAATTTTGTGTGTCTTTTAATCCGATAAAGCACGCAAAGCCGCCGCCGCCGCAAAGGGGGCGCTCGCAAGGCTGACCAAAGTCAAAGCGCAGAGCAAGAGAAAGGGCGAGGTGAACGACGCCACCGCATCTTGGGCCGCTCCTGCTGCCGAAACGCCAAAAATCAGCACGGGCACACACAGCGGCAGAACGAGAATGGCCAGCAACAGGCCGCCCCGCCGGATGCTCGCCGTCAAAGCCGCACCCATAGCGCCAAGGCAAGTCAAAGCAGGTGTGCCAACCAATAAAGTCAGCGTGACGCCCCATAGGGCGGCAGGCTCAAGCGCCAGCATCAATCCAAAAATCGGCGCAGCCAGGATCAAAGGCAGGCCAGTGACGGTCCAATGGGCAAGACATTTGGTCAACACGATCAATTCAAGCGGCGCATCTGTCATGCGCAGCAGATCCAATGAGCCATCTTCCTGATCAGCTTGGAACAAGCGATCCAATCCCAATAAAGTCGCCAGCAGAGCCGCGATCCATAAAATCGCCGGGCCAATGCGGGCCAAAAGATTGAGATCGGGGCCAATGGCGAAAGGTGTGATCGACACAAGAATCAGGAAGAATACCAGACCCATTGTGCCGCCCCCGCCAATCCGCCGGGCAAGACGCACTTCGCGCATATAGAGGCTGATCAACAGATCGCTCATGCGCGCTCCCCCAAAGTAAGATCTCTGGCGTTCTTGAGGCCCAAAGCGACATGGGTGGAGGCAATCATCATTCCCCCGCGGCCTAAATGATCTTCCATCATCTGGCGCAATTGGTCCTGCCCCTGCGGATCGAGCGCGGTAAAGGGCTCATCCAAAATCCACAGCGGCCGCGGCGCGACCAACAGACGAGCGAGCGCCAGACGCCGCTTTTGCCCGGCGGAGAGATAGGCCGCCGGAATATCCAGAGCATGGCTTATGGCTAGAAATTCAAGCGCGGCCTCGCAATCCATCCCCCTTACGGGGTGATCATCCAGCCTTGCGCTCAGCATCAGGCCCCAGAAATCAAGGTTTTCTTTGGCTGTCAAAGCCCCCTTCAAGGCTTCGGCATGGCCGACATAATGGCTGTGCAGGGCATTGGATAATTCGGTACTCGCATCGGGGCCTGTGAGGGCAATCGTCCCCGATTGACGGGGCAAAAGGCCTGCCAAAACTCTGAGCAGAGATGTTTTTCCCACCCCATTGGGGCCGCGCACCAGCAGGGCTTGACCACTCACCAATTCAAACGCCAGCCCCCGGATCAGGGACCGGCCACCTCTTTCAAGGCCCAGATCTTGGATAGTCAGGCGCAGGCGATAGGCCAAGAAGGGGGCGGACAAGAAGGGGGCGGACAAGAGTTCTCCGGATCAGACACAGGGTGAGACTATCAACACGTCTATCGTTCGTGTAGCGCGTCGCGCAGAAATTATCTATAAGCCCCCAATCCACATATCGGTGCAACTGACAACCCAAGAGATCTCCATGGCCTCCCTCGACAGCTTCAAAGCCCGCAAGAAACTTACCGTCGGCGCCAAAACCTATCATTACTTTTCGCTCAAGGCCGCTGAGAAGAATGGTTTGAAGGGCATTGCCACGCTCCCCTATTCGATGAAGGTGATTTTAGAAAATCTGTTGCGCTTTGAAGATGGCCAATCGGTCACTAAAGCCGATATCGCCGCCATTGCTGCTTGGATGACCAATCGCGGCAAGAAAGAGCATGAAATTGCCTTCCG
>CAIVAX010000124.1 GCA_903903935.1 uncultured Hyphomicrobiales bacterium
GCGCAGCATGGCGTTATTATGATGCGCAAAGCTCTCGAATTTGCCGAAGGGATCGGGAATTTGCGTCAACGGCTTGCCTAAATGGCTAGCCAGCATCTCCTTATTGGGAACATTGTCCGGCACTTTGCGCAGACCATCCATGTCATCGGAAAAAGCAATGAGACGAGTTTTGATCTTGCCCTCGCTCAGCACTTCAAAGGCATGACGCACCATGCTGGTGCGCGCCACTTCGCCAAAAGTGCCAATATGCGGCAGACCCGAGGGACCATAGCCGGTCTCGAACAACACCTCGCTCTGGCCTGTGCGCGTGATGCGCGCCATGATCTTGCGGGCTTCCTCAAAAGGCCAGGCATTGGCATTGGCCGCCGCTTCGATCAATGAGGGTGTGTCGGGAGAAGACATAAGCAATCCTTGACTCATTATTCGCGCCATGCGGCGCAAGCTTTGGGGCGCAAACTAGGTTTTGCGCAGGCGCGCGTCAATGCAGGTCAGTGCATAAGCTCTGCGTGAAAGTGGCCATTCCAAGCCATTGCCAGTCAATCTGAGTATTTCTCTCAGCTGCGTGAGCGTGCTTTCTTGTCGGCGCGCGGCTGGGACCAAAAGCCGCGGCGAGCTTGGGGAATCAGAATCGCCACTTTGCCATTGAGGATTTGACGCCGCGAGGTGCGGGCCAGCCCATGTTGGGTCTTAGCCCAGCTATAGGGACTGCGCACCCATTCAAACAGCGCCATCCACGCTGCAAAGCTTTGCAGCAGAAAATAGATCGGCAGAAGTCCCAGCACGGCCCAATCGCCTGCCAGACCGCGTCGTTTCATCCCCAAACAAATTGGACCCACAATCGCAATCAGTCCAGCGCAGGCGGTAAAGACCCAGATCGTGCTGAAGATGATTTCCCCCCAGCTCTGCGGGGTGAGCAAATTGCCATCCAATGCATCCTCAAGTGCCACAAAGCCAAAGGCGAGGCCAAACAGGGGCCCCAATATCCCGCCCGGCAGCAGGGCCAGCACAGCCAGCAGGGAGGTCAGGCCCAATTCGTGATGCAAGCGCAGCGGATCGCGCAAATGGGTGACCAATGTTTGAATCCACCCTTTGAGCCAGCGCCGTCTTTGCCGCAGCCAAGCCGAGACGGTGGATGGAGCTTCTTCGTCTGTCGCGCTGGGAAGATGCACCATGCGATAGCCAGCCCGTACCATCCGCAAGCCAAGGTCAATATCCTCTGTCACATTCCACGCATCCCAGCCCGCCACAGCGCGCAAAGCCTCCACGCGAAAATGATTGGACGTGCCCCCTAAGGGCAAAGGCAGACCAAGGCGCGCAAGACCGGGCAGAAAGATATCAAACAAAGCGGCATATTCAATAGCAAACAAGCGCGCGAGCCAGGAGTCGGCGCCATTGTCGATCACAAGACAGGCCTGCACACAGGCAACTCGTCGCGGCAGACTGGCAAAGAGCGCAGCCGCTTGGCGTAATTGCCAGGGATCAGGCCGATCTTCTGCATCATAGACGGTGAGCAAACTGCCCCGCGCAAGAGGCAGAGCAATATTGAGCGCGCGCGGCTTGGTGCGCGGCTGTCCCGGCGGGGCGCGGATGATCTGATATTTGGCGGGCAGATGGCGTTTGGTCAGCGCTCGCCAAGTGTCCAGATCATCCTCTTCAACGATGAGTTTGATGTCGAGGCGGGCAGCGGGATAATCAATTTTGTCGAGCGCACGGATCAACGCATCCACAACACTGGCTTCGCGATAGAGCGGCACCAGAATTGTGTAAATGGGCAAGCGATCTTCTGGCAAAGGCGTATGGGGATGAAAGGGCGCATCCTCCAGCTCGCTGGTCAGCGCATAGAGGCGTAGCAGCGAACTCGCCAATAGGCATAGGCCCAGACAGGCTCCCAGAAAAGTCACAAAACTTCCCTGCAGGACACTGCCAGCCAGCAAGATGAGACCGCCTATCACCAGCAAAAGTTTTTGCAAACGATTGGCCGGCGTGCGCGCGCTCCAATCACGGTCGTGGTCGCCTAGGGCCCGCACTGCCTGCTCGGCAATCTCCTTGGCCCGCGCCTCCATCACCTGCTCTTGTAATTGCGCGGGAGTAATCAGGCGCAAATGAGCGCGCGGCAGCCTGTTTTGCTGGGTGAGGAGAATGAGATCACCAATCTGTCGACCATGGGGTGCGATGAGCCAGAGGTGCGCGCCGTGCTGATCCTCTGCTGGGCATAGGCCAGCGAGCACACTATGCGGAAACTGGGCTTGCGCCGACAGTTTCACCTCCTCCCCGGTATGGGCAACATCGATATGCTTGCCCAAGGCTTGATAATAAAACTCTTGGGTGATTTTTCCTTCGCTCAGAAGCACATGTTCCGCAGTGACATCATATCGTTTGGCTTTACTGGCGGCCATCTGCAGCACATCGAGGGGCACGCCATGGGCCAGCAAAAAGCGGATTTCGAGCGGCAGCGCCTCTGGCGCATCTGCTCCGGGGCTCATTCGATGGAGAGCCGCAATTGGGCTTTCCCCGCTTGGGGATTGGGAAATGAATTGCAACATAAGACCGCACAGATAAAATAAAATAATGCTCAAACGCGATCTGAATAGCACGAGATCCCTCACACTGGCCAGAGCGGCATTTCGCGGGCTTATGGGATTGGGCGCGGTTCTCCTTCTGGGGGTGAGCGCGCCAAAGGCGGCCGAGACGTCGCGCATTCCTTATTTCTGGGATCCGCAAGTGCGCCTGGAGCGACCGGATCTGAGTGGTGTGCAAGAATTGCGCATTTTGACCGATGATGATTATCCCCCCTTTGGCTTTATGACGGCAGCGGGCACTCTGAGCGGGTTTAATGTCGATCTCGCCCGCGCGCTCTGCGAAGAGCTAAAGCTCACCTGCCGCATTCAAGCTAGGCGCTGGGACAAGCTGATCGAGGCTTTGAATGCCAAAGAGGGCGATGCTATTCTTGCCTCGCTGGCCATACGTCCAGCCACTCGCAAACTGGTTGATTTCACCGCGCCTTATTATCGCACACCCGCACGCTTTCTGGCGCTCAAGGATCAAAACTTAGACCCTGATCAACCCCAATCCCTCTCTGACACATTTCTCTTGAGCAAAACCATTGGCGTGCTCATCAACACAGCCCATGAAGCTTATCTGCGTCAGTTTTTTAAATCGTCACAGCTGCGGACCTTTGACGATCAAGCCAGCCTCGTGGCGGCCTTGCGCAATCGTGACGTTGATCTGATTTTTGGCGATGGAGCTACATTCGCCATCTGGCTCAACCAGCAATCTCTGCCCCTATGTTGCAGTCTGATCGGCGGGCCTTATTTGGAAAGCGCTTATTTTGGCGAAGGCGTGGGCATTGCTGTGCGAAAACAAAATCCCCAGCTCTTGCATGCGCTCAATTATGCCTTGCAGCGCATTGCGGAGCGGGGGATTTATGCTGATCTCTATCTCAAATATTTCCCAATCAGTTTTTACTGATCAGCTAGATTATGGATCAAGCTTGTGCAGATCCTGCCTGCACGCCATCCTTGGTAGTCGCCTCAGAGGTGAGATGAGGCAGTTTGACATCCCTGAAGCGCACCATTTTCTGGCGAGTCTCATCCCAGAGCGTGAGGTTGATGCAGCTCAGACTTTCGCGCAAAGTCAGGCGCCCAATTGTCCCCAGTTCGGGATTGTCGCGCATCACCTGAGTGAGGCGATAGAAGGGGATTTTGCTGCACAAATGATGAATGTGGTGCAGGCCAATATTGCCTGAAAACCAGTTCAACACCGGCGGCAGATCGTAAAAAGAGCTGCCATACAGAGCGGCTCCTGACATGTTCCATTGATCATCGCGCAACCAGACCGTGTCTTCGAATTGATGCTGGACGTAAAACAGCCAGACACCGAAAGTGGCTGCCAAAACAATGATCGGCAAATGAATGAGAATGAACGGCGCAATGCCAAATATCCACATCATGACGACGGCAAACACAGCAAAGGCCAGATTGGTCGCCATAGTGCTTGTCCACGTCGCCAAACTCATTGTGAACATGCCAACTGGCAAACGATGGCGGATCAAAAACATATAGGCTGGTCCTATGCCCAGCAGCACAATCGGATGGCGATACAGCCGATAGAGCAGACGACGATACGAGCTCAGCTCTTGATATTCACGCACCGTCAGCGTCGTAATATCGCCAATGCCGCGCCGATCCAGATTGCCTGAGGTTGCGTGATGCAGGCTGTGGGCGCGTTTCCAAAATTCATAAGGCGTCATGGTCATGACACCCAGCGTCCAGCCAATCGTGTCGTTCAGCAATTTGTTTTTGAAAAAAGCACCATGCCCACAATCATGCTGGATGATGAACAGACGCACCATGAGTCCGCCCGCTGGAATGGAGAGCGCCAAAGTCAGCCAATAGGAAATGGACAAGGACCAAAACATAACGGCCCACATCGCAATTAGGGCC
>CAIVAX010000125.1 GCA_903903935.1 uncultured Hyphomicrobiales bacterium
CAGCCAATCCTCGCCCTCGCCAAAGCGGATCTCACCGCCTGAGCGGCGGCATTGAATATCCACTTCCATCGAGGGCTCGGTAAAGGGGAAAAAGGAGGGGCGAAAGCGCATTTTCACGCTGGGCACTTCAAAGAAGGCTTTGCAGAATTCTTCTAAGATCCATTTGAGATGGCCCATATGGGCGCTCTTGTCGATCACCAGACCTTCAACCTGATGGAACATCGGCGTATGGGTTTGATCAGAATCGCAGCGATAGGTGCGGCCCGGGCAAATCACGCGAATGGGCGGCTTGGCATTGAGCATGGTGCGCACTTGCACTGGGCTGGTATGCGTGCGCAACAGCTTGCGCTCACCCTCCGGGCCGGGGTTGAAGAAAAACGTATCATGCATTTCGCGCGCTGGATGGCCGAGCGGAAAATTCAGCTTGGTGAAATTATAATCATCGCTTTCGACATCGGGGCCTTCGGCAATCGAAAATCCCATATCAGCAAAGATCGCTGTCAGCTCATCCATCACTTGGCTGATGGGATGAATGCGGCCCGTTTCAATCGGCGCTTCGCGCACCGGCAGAGTGACATCGAGGCTTTCTGAGCGCAGCCGAACTTCCAGCGCCGCACTCTTGACCACAGTGCGCCGCGCCAACAAAGCCTCGTTCACTGTGTCCTTCAACGCATTAATGGCCGCTCCGGCGCTCTTGCGCTCATCGGGGGACATTTTGCCCAAAGTCGCCAGCAGGGCGGTGATGGTGCCTTTCTTGCCCAAGCTCGCAACGCGAACCTGCTCCAAGGCGGCTTCATCCTGGGCGCCGGCAATGGCAGCCAAGGTCTGGGTTTCGAGATCGGTGAATTGGCTCATGCTATCTGCTCGATGAAGGTTAGCGCGGCTTTTGCCACGAGCGCCCCCACTTGTCGAGGATCACGACGCCGCAAGCCCCCTTCAGTCTGGGCTCAGCTCTCGCGGCCCTGACTGACATGCTGGCCAGCCGTGCCCGGCAGGGCGAGATAGCGCACGCCTGCAAAAGCGGCCAACAGGGCTCCGGCGAGAAAGGCAGGGGTGAAATCCACCAATTCGACCATTGGATGGGCCAGATCGCGCCAAGCCGCGCTCAGATTGAGCAGCAAGGCTGAGAGGGCAATGCCCAAGGCTCGGGTGACATGTTGATTAATGCTGGAATAGGTCGCAGCTCCCGTCATCTGCTCTTTGGGCACATCGGCAAATTGCAAGGCTGCCAGAGCTGTCAATTGCAGCGAGCGCACTGCCCCGGAGGCGAGCAAGAGAAAGACGATCAGACCAAGGGGCGTCTTCTGATCAACCCCGACAAAGGCGGCAATGAACAGGCCAAAACCAAACCCACTGAAGATCAGAATGGTGCGAAAGCCAAAGCGCTTCATCATCCAAGTGGTGATGGCTTTAATGCCGACATCGCCAAATGTATGCGCCAGGATCAAGACGCCCGTTTCAAAGGCCGAGAGACCCAGCCCAATTTGCAAAAACAGCGGCAGCACAAAGATGGGTACAGCAATGGACATGCGAAACAGTGAGCCACCTTGAAAGGTCGCGGCGGCAAAGGTCGGAATGCTGAGCGCCGAGAGATCAACCAAGGGCTTATCAACGCGCCGATAATGCCGCATCGCTAGCCAGCCTAGCGCTAGCCCCAAGAGCGCCAAAGCGGCGCCCACCAGCCGCAAGCCTTGCGCATGGCCCAAAAGATCAACGCCAAACAACAAGCAGCCCAATCCCAGCCCATTCAGGCAAAAGCCCAGCCCATCAAAGGCGCGCGCCCCTTCAGGTTTAAGATCGGGAATGAAGCGGCGCACCAGAAGCAGGCCGATCAGCCCAATGGGAACATTGAGCCAAAAGATCCAGCGCCAATCGCCATAAGAGGCAATCAACCCGCCAAGGGGCGGGCCGATCAAAGTGCCAATCAGCCCGGGCGCGGTGATGAAATTCATCCCCCTCACCAGATCTTTTTTGTCGGTCAGGCGCAGAAAGACCAAGCGGCCGACAGGCGACATCATGGCGCCCGACAGGCCCTGCAGCGATCTTGCACAGACAAATTGCAGCAGGCTGGTACTCAGGCTGCACAGAATGGAGGCGAGGGTGAAGCCGAGAATGGCCAACATAAAGACGCGTCTGGCGCCCCAGCGATCGGCAATCCAGCCAGAGGCTGGCAACACAATTGCCAGCGCCAGAATATAGGATGTCAGGCCAAGACTAAGCGCCACAGGCGTTGTGGCAAAGGCCTCAGCCATTTGCGGCAGTGCCGTGGCAATCACGGTTAGATCGAGGTTTTCCATGAAGAAAGCCGTCGCCACAATCAGCGCCAGCGCGCGCGTGCCCGGCGCCAGAGCTTTGGGATCCTGAAGCGGCATTTGATCCGCGTGCGGGGCATTGGTGGTGTGTGAGGCTTTATCAGTGGGAGAGGATTGGCGAGATTCGATCATAATTGGCCATAGCATGAAAGAGAGAAGTGCCAAGCTTATCTATGCCACTCCAATGGGAGTGATCTATCGATCCGTCAGTTTAAGCTCAATGCGGCGATTGCGTTTGAGTGCCTCTTCGCTATCGCCCTTATCAAGGGGTTGGAATTCACCAAAGCCGGTTGCGGCCAGGCGATCAGCCGAAACGCCGCGCGTGATCAGATATTGTACAACCGAAATGGCGCGCGAGGATGACAGCTCCCAATTGGATTGAAAGCGCCCGCCGCGGATCGGGCTTTTGTCGGTATGGCCATCAACGCGCAAAATCCATGGAATTTCAGGTGGAATTTCGCGCTCCAGATCAGATACTGCTGCCGCCAGCTTATCAAGTTCGCCACGGCCAGCAGGATTGAGATTGGCCTGTCCCACATCAAACAATACTTCCGATTCAAAGACGAAGCGATCCCCCACCACGCGCACGCCCGGCCGTGTGCCCAAAATCTGCCGCAGGCGGCCAAAGAAATCGGAGCGATAGCGCGCCAATTCCTGCACCTTTTGCGCCAGCGCCAGATTGAGGCGTGAGCCCAAATCCGCAATCTGGACTTGCGATTCGCGATCTCTTTGCTCAGAGGCATTCAGCGCTTCTTCCAAAGCGGCAATCTGCCGCCGCAAAGCGGATAATTGCTGATTGAGAATATCCACTTGCGCGGCCGCACGCGCAGAAATCTGACGCTCAGCATTCAAAGCCTCTTGAGCTTGTTTGGCCGCCCCGCCCATTGCATTGGCATTGGCAAGGCCGGCATCAATCATCCCCTGCAAACGTGTCTTTTCGCTTTGCGTATCATTCAAGGTGGCTGAGAGCAGCGCCATATTGGTCTGTGCATCGGCGCTTTTGGACCGCTCAAGCGACAGCAGAGAGGTGAGTTCCTCAATCTGCCGCGAGAGTTTGAGCAGAGCTGTGTCCTTGCCTGATAAATCGCGCGAGAGGAAAAATTGCGCCAGCATGAACACAGACAAAAGAAAGATCATCACCAGCAGCATGGTCGAGAGCGCATCGACAAAGCCGGGCCAATAATCAAAGCCGCGGCCGCTGCGCCGTGAGCGGCTGAGCGCCATTAGCCTGGCCCCGATTTTTTATTCATGATCTCAAGCAGTTTCTTGATTTCGGTTTGCTGTTGCGCCTGCGCTTCAACCCAATCGCGGATCAATTGCTGCTCTTTGCGCATATGCTGCACCAGACCCTGAATGCCTTCAGCCAAATTGGCCATAGCCACCATGGCATTACGCGAGGCAGCAGGATCAGCTGTGGACTGGTTGGCTAAAATTCGCTCCAAGATTTGATTGACGCCGCTGACATCCTGACCCAGCACACCGAGGTCCGAGGCGCTCGCCGACAGTGCATCTTCTAATTCATTGTAAAATCTGTTTTGCGCCTGTCCCGCCTGCAAATCTAAAAAGCCTAGGATGAGCGATCCGGCCAAGCCAAACAGCGAGGAGGTGAAGGAAATCGCCATGCCGGCAATGGGGGCGGAGAGGCCATTCTTCAAATCATCAAA
>CAIVAX010000126.1 GCA_903903935.1 uncultured Hyphomicrobiales bacterium
CTCGCAGAGCAATCTGCGAGGCCTTTTGGTTTTAGTATTTGAGTGTGGGAGCAAGCTCACTTTAACTTCGAAAGAAAATGATCCCATGTGCGCTGGAACAGGCTGGCACTCCATAATTTCTCAAACGCCATTTTCTGTTCTTCCGCGCTGAACACATAAGGCTTGCCAATTTGCATGGCCATATATTGGCGCATGGCATTTTCTTCGAGATAAGTGGCCAGCACAAAAGCATCGATCAGGCTCTCGCCCACACATACCGCACCATGCGATTTCATCAATGCCGAGGGATGCGGACCCAAAGTCGCGGCCAGACGATCGGCCATCTCACGCGTATTGATGGAATTGGGCGTATCCAGCACTGGCACGGGGCCGGGCAAAACACCCTGCGCAAAAACGGGCTGATAGGGCGTGCCCACCATGGTGAGATAAGTCGACCATTTGGGATGAGCGTGAACAACCGCCTTAACATCTGGGCGGACCCGATAAATGCCCGCATGCAGATGAAATTCAAGCGGCGGATTGGCGCGGCCCTCAATCAGCTTGCCGGACATGTCAATGGTGACGATATCTTCAATCGTCAAAACAGCGCGCTTACAATTGCCCGCATTGATCAAAATCCGATCCTCAGCAAGGCGTATGCTGCAATGGCCGTTATAATCGATGATATCGGCCTGTTCGAGCATACGGATGCAATCAACAAGTTGCTGACGCATATGAATATCGCTGGGCTGATCGGACATTGTGTAAAACTCTCCTCATAGATGCAGCAGACGGAGCGTCAAATTGGCCGAGCCTGTGCTGGAAGTCAAACTCTAGACCTCCGCACCAAGAATACCGGTGACATGGAATTGCACCTGCATTTGGGCAGGCAAGGGGTAATTGATGAAGCGCAGCGCTGGCCTGCGCTCAGCATGGGAGAAGAGACGATGCACCCGCTCTAACACCAGCGTGACATCAGACAAATGTTTGACCAGAATGGTCAGCTGGGCAATGTCATCAAGTGAACCGCCCGCATTGGTCATGAAGGTGGAGAGATGGCTCAGCGCCATTTCTGTTTCCGCAATCAGCCCGCCTTCCACCATGAACACAGCGGTTGACCCAAAATGCGCGCGCACGCCTTTGCCCTTTATGGGATCTAAGCCCGCAATGCCGGAGGAATGCACCAGCGCACCAATCCGCGATCCCATGGGAATGGGATCATTGTGATGGACATTCTCGATTTCAAAATTGCGGCGCTGGCCACCCAACATGCCGTTGACTTGCAATTGGATCTGCATGTCGCCCGCCAATCGATAAGGCAAGGTCTTGCGAGCGGGACGACTGGCCTCATCGGGGAATGTCTTCACCCATGTGTCCACCATGCAGTCATGATAGGCAAAGCCTTCCTGCAAAAACACCCAGAGATGATTAATGTCATCAAGACTGCCGCCAGCCTGCTGCATGAACGGCTCAAGATTGGCAAAGGCCTGACGTATCTGCGCCTGCGGATCTGCACTCATCTCCCCTGTAGCGGGATCCTGTCCGCCCATCACTGAGGAAAAGACCATCGGCCCCACGCGCGCACCCATGGGAAGCGGATCACGATGCCACAGGCCGGGGATTTCCAAAGGTTCAACTTGGCCCCCACACACAGCGCTAACCTGCAATTGCACAACCATGCCTTCGGGCAGTGCGACCTGATTGGTCTTGCGCGCCGGACGCTGCAGAGTGGGGAAATAGCGCCGCCAATCACGATTGATGAGCCCGCGATATTTTGCATCAGAGATATAATAGGTCAGCAATCCAATCTCATGCAGCTGAACGCCCAAGCTCTCCAACAGCATTTGAAGATTTTCAAAGGCGCATTCAAATTGCCGCGCCGGATCCTCAGGCAAGAGACCTGTCTTCATATCAATGCCGGGCACGCCGGATGTGAAAACATGATTGCGCAGACGAACAGCCGTGACGGGGTCCTGCCCCTTGGCCATCCAATGGGCAGCGATGGGCAAGTGCACGCTCACACGCTGATCCAAGGGCTGTGTAAAAGATCGTTTGGACCATTTAGGCAAAAGCCTGCGATCAATAACAGGCTCAAAGCCCATGGCGCGCACCATGATTTGCGCCACTTCTTCATCCGTATCAATCGTGCCCCCGCCGCAGGCCACTGCGCCCAGCACTTCATCGCCCGGCACTGGCGAGCCGCCGGAAGCCGCATTCATCTTGACGACAAGCCCGCCTTGCAAAGTTGTAAAATTGGGATCGCCCCAATCCCACATTGTGTTGTCACGATCCTCCAGATCACGCTTCAAGGTGAGCGTATTGCGCGCCATATTGGCAGCCGTATAGACCTTGCGCAAAGTCTGACGCATCACCCGCGAGGGCGCGCCATCCATGCGGGCCGAGGCGATGATATCGCCATTGGCATCAGCAATTGCAAAAGCCATTGGCCGACCAAAGCGCGCAGCAGCGGCAAATCCCGCCTCTATCGCCTTTTGCGCCTCTTCATATCCTAACGATGAGAGCGTGAGCATGGTTTCAGCTTTCCGATTGGCAGGGCGCAGGAGCAGCGGCCGATAGCAAAGGATCCGCGCAAAAGAAAAGACCCGCCGTGGCGGGTCTTAGGATGCAAAAGGCAGGTTTAGAATTTTGCCACAAGGCCATCGGCAAAAGCGATCTGCCAATCAGCGCCCGGCTCGATGAAATTGTCATAGGGGCGCACATTGCGATAGCTGGCCGGAATGGTCGCCTTGGGCGTGTCGCCCCGTTCCACAACCCGTGTGGCCTCCAGCATCATGCGCCGCATAGCGACAATGGCTTTGTCAGATGTACCCAGAAATTCCTTGGACCGATCGACAATCTGCCCCATGCCCTCTTGCAAGGCATAATCCTGCGTATTGATACCGGGAATACCAGTGTAAGTCTGGGTTTTCTGAACCTGACGATCAATGAAATAATCATTGTGCTTGCCAGCCTTCAGCACAAATGTGCCGGGGACAAAATCATTGGGACCACGCCCCGTGACTGTCTCCCATTCCGTCAGATAGTCCCGTGAGAGCGGGACATCATGATCATAAGCCCAGATGATATTATAGACATTGCAGGTGTGATCATCGATCGGCACCCAGATATGCCCATCAAGATGCGGCATGTCATTCTTTTCGCCATTGAAGGCGGTGACAGTGCCGCGCATTTGCTGGAAGGGCATCACATAATGATAAATGCGCATGTAATGCTTTTCAGGACGGCTGCGCCGTGTCGATGTATAGCAATAGCCATAATCGGTATGGATGACATCAATGCGCGGCGAGGTGTCGGCATTGCGCAATTCGCTCATGTCACCCAGTTTGTTGTTATGAGCGAAAGACGAATGCGCCGTGTCTAGTCCGCCTTCCATCGCTTGCAGATAATTACAATCCTCAAAGGTCTTGGACACATGCCGATGCGTAGTGGGGGCGCGCATCCATTCATAATCAGGAGCTGCTGGCATTTGCTCTTTGGGGCCCATATAAGCCCAGACCAAACCACCCCCTTCAAAGGTAGGATAGGCATTGATTTTCACCTTGGCTTGCAGGGGCGTTCCGGCCGGCTCGGAGGGCATGTCGACGCAATCACCATTGCGATCGAATTTCCAGCCATGATAGACGCAGCGCAATCCGCACTCTTCATTGCGACCAAAGAACATGGGCGCGCGCCGATGTGGACAATGCGCATCGACAAGACCAACGGCCCCGGTGCTGTCCCGATAAGCAATCAGATCCTCGCCAAGCAGGCGCACACGTACAGGGCTGCCGTCCTTCTCGGGCAATTCAGTGGATAAAACGGCTGGCATCCAATAGCGGCGCATCAACTCACCCGCCGGCGTGCCCGGGCCAACGAGTGTCAGACGAGTATTGTCTTCAACAGTCAGCATGAGTCATCCTCCCAATAGGCTATTGGTCCTGCGACGCAGTCCACATGCCTGATGCACTCAGTTTAAGGGAAATTGCGCCCCATTCCAACCCTGTAAAATGAGGCGAAAGAGCGCTTTATTTAGAAACAGGCGGCCGGAGCGCTTTTGAGCGACTGGGAAAAGGCAAATTCACCCCAGATTCAGGCTGCAACCTCTGCCCTATCCATGCTC
The DNA here is from genome assembly GCA_903903935.1 of uncultured Hyphomicrobiales bacterium. Lineage (GTDB taxonomy): Bacteria > Pseudomonadota > Alphaproteobacteria > Rhizobiales > Beijerinckiaceae > Terripilifer. The sequence goes on from CAIVAX010000126.1 coordinate 4,100, forward strand.
AAGCTTTCAAAAGCCGCTGCAGGCTGGCCCCAGAGCATGCCATAGGGGCTAAAATCAACGTCCACCCGCTCCGTATGGGTCTGGCGGTCGCTGAGCAGGCGATAGGCACATAATACCACCCCCTCGGCATCTTGCGGGATGGTTGAAGCCGCGGCGATCTTTCTGTTGGACCGAATCCGAACTTTCTGTCCAGTTTTCATACAGCCTCCAGATCAACAATGAGGCAGGCGGGATATCCTGCTTCAGGCCCAGCTTATGGAATGGCATATAACCAAAGCATTCCATTCAGTTAAACATATTGCTGCACTGCAAAATCTCAAGCTGCATTTTTAGGCACAGCGAGCGAAGAATCGGCAATTTGCATAAGGGCTAACCTAGCGGCATGATGATCGCGAAGCAGACTTGCATGAGGCTGGCGGAAGTTACGGGGCTGGCGGACGTCTGGCCGAGGAGACAATGATGACGGATGCATTCGAGAATTATTGCTGGAGGGACTTGCTGACCCCTGAAATGGAGGAAATCTATTCGGCCTATCGCCGCAAACTCTTTGTCGGCCCCCGCCCCGCGATTCTCGCCATTGATCTTTATGAAAAGGCCTATCAGGGCGGAAATCGGCCTGTGCTGGAGGTCAATCGGGAATTTCCCGGCTCCTGTGGGGAATTTGCTTGGGCAGCGCTGGAGCCAACCCAGCGGCTCTTTGCCGCTGCACGCAAGGCAGGCGTTCCCATCCTCTATTCGACCCGCCACGCCGACACCAATGGCGTTCAATCCACCTATCGCAATCTGGGACGCGAACAGACCAATCAATTTGCGATTAAAGAAGAGGTCGCCCCGCACCCCCAAGATCTCATCATCTATAAAGAGCGCGCCTCAGCCTTTTTTGGCACGCCGCTGATTGCGCATTTGCGTCGCCTCAAAGTGGAAAGCTTGATTGTCTGTGGCGAGAGCACATCGGGCTGTGTGCGCGCCTCGACTGTGGATGCTTATTCCTATGGCTTCCACAGCGTTGTGGTGGAAGAATGCACCTATGATCGCTCTTTGCTCAATCACAAGATCAATCTGTTCGATCTGCACCACAAATATGCCGATGTGATGCATGTGCAAGATGTCATTGCGTATCTCGAGCAAATGCCAAAATAAAGCATACTCAATGGGATGAGACAGGCCTCCTGCGTTCTGCTTGAGCCTGTTGAAACTCGCGATTGCGACTTTGACCGAGCCTTGCTGTGCGCCTAAAACCGCACTCCTGCTTCACATGAGTCGCCCGATGAAATCCATTTCCCAGCGCATTGCCGAAGAACTCTCTGTCAGCGAACGCCAAGTTGCTGCGGCAGTTGACTTGCTAGATGCAGGTTCGACCGTGCCCTTCATCGCGCGCTATCGCAAGGAAGCGACGGGCGCGCTTGATGACACGCAATTGCGCACCCTCGAAGAGCGTTTGATTTATTTGCGCGAAATGGAAGAGCGTCGCAAATCCATTCTCGACTCGATCAAGGATCAGGGCAAACTCAATCCCGATCTCGAACTCAAGATCATGCAGGCCGACACCAAAGCACGGCTGGAAGATATTTACCTGCCCTATAAGCCTAAGCGTCGCACCAAAGCGCAAATCGCGCGCGAAAACGGGCTTGAGCCTCTGGCAGATGCCTTAATGGCCCATCCAGAACAGGCGCCAGAAGATCAGGCCGCTGCCTTCATCAATAGCGATAAAGGCGTCACCACCGCACAAGAGGCGCTTGATGGCGCACGCGCCATTCTGGTGGAGCGCTTTTCTGAAGATGCCGAGCTGATCGGCCGCCTGCGCGAAGATTTTTGGACACGGGGAACCATCACCTCGAAAGTGCGGGATGGCAAACAGAATGACGGCGCGAAATTCACCGATTATTTCGATTTCTCCGAACCGCTGACCAAATTGCCTGCCCATCGCATTCTGGCCCTCTGGCGCGGTGAGCGAGAAGAGGTTCTTGATCTTCGCCTGATCGCCGATCCGCAAGCTGATCCCACATCGCGCCAGCCCGGCCCTTATGAACTGGCGATTGCCAGCCGATTCCAAATCGCCGATCGCAGCCGTCCGGGGGATCGCTGGTTGGTTGAAACTGTGCGCTGGGCCTGGCGCACAAGAATTGAGATGAATCTCTCACTGGATCTGCGCCTGCGTCTTTGGACAGCCGCAGAAGAAGAGAGCGTGCGGGTTTTTGCGACCAATTTGCGCAACCTTCTGCTGGCCTCGCCCGCTGGCGCGCGTGCCACAATGGGGCTTGATCCGGGCTTTCGCACCGGCGTCAAAG
>CAIVAX010000127.1 GCA_903903935.1 uncultured Hyphomicrobiales bacterium
AACAGGTCAAGGAAGTCGTGAAATGTGGCCGCATTGGTGCAGGCATGCCCTACCATGACAAATTCGCCTATACGGATAAACGCTGCTATGGTGTAACAAAAGACGAAGTGGGAACAGATCTTCCCCCCATTGGCAATGAATATTTGCAGCCGCGTGAAATCGACGCCGTTGTAAAATATGTCTTTGCTAAGGTGCATGGCCGTGGTGAAGCGACTTATGACGAATGTGTCGATTTCTGGGGCAAGGAATCGCGCCAGTGCGATCAATACAAAAAGTGAAGCGTCAAACATTAGCTTTGACTTTTGGGCTGGTGATGGGATCCATCGCCGGCCTTGTATCTCTGACGCCTGCGCTCGCTCAGACACGTGATCTGGGTGAAATCCATGGTCTTAAACTTGGTCTTGAGGCTGAGGATATGGAGACCGAGGGCTGGGGCGAATTTGCTTGCGGCAGCAATGGTGGCCCGCCGCGTCAAGTGATCGAAGACTGGCGCGATTTCAAAAAATGTCGCCCCGAGGCCAATGGCATTTATGAAGTCTATGTCCGCTTTGATGATCAAACTGAATATGTTGGCAGAGCGGTTGACGATCCAACCATTGCCACCAATCGAACCGGCACCAGAATTGCTGGCCATCCTGTCGTTCTCTCGGCCTTGTTTGACAAGGACGGAATTCTGCAAGTCATTCGCTTTGTCACCGATCCGCGTGGCGATCCTACAGCGCGGCGTGTTGCCTATTTACTCAGATTGGTTGTGATCAATCGCTATGATCCTGCTGATTGGACATGTAAGGACATTCCACCTGCAGAAGGCGAGTCTCCCGTTGGGGGCATTTTTCTCAATTCACATTGTGAAAAAAGTCTCGACCCCAATCGCTCTATCGTTGTCGATGGTAAGTTTTTTAGAAAGCCCGGCCAATCTGACATTGATCCGGTGACGAGAGAATATAAGCCAGGCCAGTTTGAATCGAGCACGCGTGTCGAGATATATAATCCGGCGATACGCAAACCTTGATCTTGAAGCCTCCCAACAACTGAAAGGCATATTTTTCAGTTAAATTACTGGTTGTTCTATAAGGTCACTCTATAAAGAAACTGGGCCGCGTGCCCTTAAGCTTTAGCAGGAAAAACACTATGCGCTTTACCATTCTCTTTGGCCTCGTGCTGACGGCCGCCACCTTCATTCCCCAAAGCTCGAAAGCAGCTTGCGTGAATTGCCAGATTCAGAGCCGCGAGCCCTCGACCAAAACACCTGGCAAATTTGATTTCCGCATCAGCTGCATTGATGATGCCAGCGGTGACGAGATCAATTCTCTAATCACGGCAGGCGGCGACGAAGAAGCCCTGCAGCAAATGCTCGCAGCAAAATGCTGAAACCCTCATGTTGAGGGCTCTAGTGCTGATCAGATTCTCTGATTCTTGCCAATAAAAACTTAATTTTGACGTTGGCCATCAGGCATGATGGCCGCGTCAAAATTAGCGCCATCCATCTTGGCGTCCGTCAAAATAGCATTCTTCAAATTGGCGCCTTCAAAATCTGCGCCGCGCAAATCAGCGCCATTAAAGTTTGACCCAAACAGATCAACACCGGCAAATTTGGCACCCTGCAGATTGGCGCCGCGAAAATCCGTCTCGATCATATCGGATAAAGTAAAATCGACGCCGGCTAATTTCATTTCCCGAAAATTCTGCCGATCCATTCGCGCGCCACGGATGCGCACACCATCGAAATTAGCGCCGGCCAGACGTGCTTCGCGCAGATCAACGCCATCCAGAATAGCACCAGAGAGATTGGCACTGTTCAACCGCGCTTTACCAAGTCTAGAATTTTTCAAATTGGCGCCCGAGAGATTGGCATTGCCAAAATCCGCCTCGAAAAGAAAGGAGTCGGATAGGTCAGCACCCGACCAATCGGACCATTTGGCATCGATACGATTGAGATCA
>CAIVAX010000128.1 GCA_903903935.1 uncultured Hyphomicrobiales bacterium
GCTTCTGCCGAAGCTCTGAAGTTCTTCGGTTGGGCTTATGACAAGGGCGGCAAGGCTGCTGAAGAGCTCGATTATATCCCCATGCCTGCCAATGTCGTGACAATGGTCAAGGCCATGTGGGCCAAGGATATCAAATCCAAGTAAGACTGTTCCTGAGGGGAGGTCCAACGACCTCCCCTTTTTTTCTGTATTCATTTTTGAGGGACTTAACGTGTCAGATCTGACAGTGTCTGCTATGGCGGACCTCACAGCAAGTACCGATCGCTCCCGTGCACTGTCTGCATTTAAACTGAGTGATAAAACTTTTTATTGGTTGACGCGGATTTCTGCGCTCACCGTTCTCTTCATTCTTGGCGGTATTATTTTATCGCTGATGGTTGGCGCCTGGCCTGCAATGAAGACCTTTGGTTTCGACTTTCTCGTTACCCGCCGCTGGGCCCCGCAATTATCACCCTCACCCATATTGGGAGCTCTGGGCCCCATTTATGGCACGATCGTCACCTCTTTCATCGCTATGTTGATAGCCGTGCCCGTTGGCATTGGTATTGCGGTGTTTCTCACAGAATTCTGCCCGCCTTCGCTGCGCCGCTCAATTGCCATCGCAATCGAACTGCTCGCTGGCATCCCCTCGATCATCTATGGCATGTGGGGCTTTTTTGTTCTAGCTCCCTTTATGACAGATTATTTTATGCCGGCTGTGATCGCTATCTTTGAGAATGTACCAGTCTTGAATGTGATCTTTGCGGGCCCACCGTCCTATCTGTCGCTGTTCAATGCCTCGCTGGTCTTGGCGATTATGATCCTGCCCTTCATCACAGCCATTGCACGCGATGTGTTTGAGACTGTGCCGCCTATGCTCAAAGAATCAGCTTATGGCTTGGGCTGCACCACATCGGAAGTGGTGAAGAATATCATCATCCCCTTTACCCGCACAGGCATTATCGGCGGCATTATGTTGGCGCTGGGCCGCGCTTTGGGCGAGACCATGGCCGTGACCTTTATCATCGGCAATAGTTTCCAAATTTCGGGATCGATTTTCTCGCCGGGCACAACGATTTCAGCAGCCATTGCCTCCGAATTTGCCGAGGCCTCAGGCGTGCATATGTCCGCACTTATTTTGCTGGGCCTGTTGTTGTTTGTGTTGACGTTTATTGTTCTTGCCGCTGCCCGTTACATGTTGGCGCGCCTTGAAATGAAGCAGGGTAAGTAAGATGGAAGCGCTCTACAAAAGCCGCATTAGAAAAGACAGAACCACCAAGCTTCTGTGCTTAGGCGCAGCCGCCTTTGGACTGACTTGGCTAACATTAATTTTGTTCACCCTCTTCTCGAAGGGTTTCGCCGGGCTGTCGCTCGATGTGTTTATTCTCACAACACCGCCTCCCGGCTCCAAGACGGGCGGTCTGGCCAATGCCATTGTCGGCTCGGTGATGATGACCACTATTGGCGTGGCGATTGGTACGCCCATCGGCCTTCTGGCGGGGACTTATTTAGCCGAATATGGTCGGCATGAGAAGTTGAGCTTCTATATCCGCTTCATCAACGACATTCTGCTTGCAGCTCCCTCCATCGTGA
>CAIVAX010000129.1 GCA_903903935.1 uncultured Hyphomicrobiales bacterium
AATAATCCGGCGGCCATGGGGGAATTCAATCTCATCGACCTGCGGCTTGATGTTGGTCCATTTCATATTGCGCAAAGCCGAGACCTGAATTTCAGAGTCAAAGTGACCGATGTTGCACACAATGGCGCGATCTTTCATATCGCGCATATGATCAAGCGTGATCACATCGACATTGCCCGTTGCGGTGACGAAAATATCAGCGCGCGGAGCTGCATCTTCCATAGTGACGACTTCATAGCCCTCCATCGCCGCCTGCAAAGCGCAGATGGGATCAACTTCCGAAACCAGAACGCGGCAGCCTGCTTGACGCAGAGAGGCGGCAGATCCCTTGCCCACATCGCCAAAGCCAGCGACCATGGCCACTTTGCCAGACATCATCACATCTGTGCCGCGGCGAATGCCATCGACCAGCGACTCACGGCAGCCATAGAGATTGTCGAATTTCGATTTGGTCACCGAATCATTGACGTTAATGGCGGGCCAGAGCAGCGTTCCGTCCTTTTGCATATTATAAAGACGATGCACGCCTGTGGTGGTTTCTTCAGAAACACCGCGAATGGCTTTGGCATTGGCTGTGTACCAGCCGGGGCGGCTCTTCAAGCGGGCCTTGATAGCGGCAAACAGGACTTCTTCTTCCTCATTGGTGGGCTTTTCAAGGAAGGCTGTGTCGCCGGCTTCTGCCCGCGCACCCAAATGGATGAGCGCAGTGGCATCGCCACCATCATCGAGAATCATATTGGGTGTGCCGCCATCAGCCCATTCGAAAATGCGATGTGTATATTCCCAATAATCTGTCAGGCTTTCACCCTTGATCGCGAAGACCGGTGTGCCAGCCGCCACAATAGCTGCAGCCGCATGATCCTGTGTTGAGTAAATATTGCAGGAGGCCCACCGCACATCAGCACCCAGAGCCTTAAGGGTTTCAATCAGAACGCCGGTCTGAATGGTCATATGCAGAGAGCCTGCAATGCGGGCGCCCTTCAAAGGCTGCTTGGGACCATATTCTGCCCGTGTCGACATGAGGCCGGGCATTTCTGTCTCAGCAATGTTGAGTTCTTTGCGGCCGAATTCGGCAAGCTTGATATCGGCAATCGCGTAATCGTGTGTCATGGCGTCCTGCTTTTAGAGTTTGACTGGCGCTCTCTATACCAGCAGACCTAGAAACAGACAATAAAGATATAAAGAAGTCTTTATGTGGTTTTCTTTCCACCACAGTCTGCTAAAATCTAAATAAGTATTTGTTTTTATTATACATTTTATTTTCGCGTGGGGAAATCCTGTGCTGACAGCCAAAAAACCTCGCCGGAGCTTTCCTCAGTATCCAGCCAGATGAAGGGAAGTTCAGGGAATTCCTCCTCGAGAATGTCCCGATCTTCACCGATCTCGCATAGGAGACCGCCCTGGGGGGTGAGATAATGAGGAGCTGCCTGCAAAATCTGCCGGACAATGTCCAAACCGTCTTCGCCGCCTGCCAAGGCCAATCTGGGCTCATGTGCATATTCAGGTGGCAAGGATTGCATCACAGCCTCGCTCACATAGGGCGGATTGGTGATAATCAAATCATAACGCCGGCCTTTGAGCGGCTCGAAGAGATTGCCCTGAAACAGCGTAATGCGATCCCCATCCGCCGCAGCAGCTACGTTGCGCTCAGCAAGAACGAGAGCATCAGGCGAGAGATCAACCGCATCAATAGCGGCATTGGGAAAAACACGCGCGGCCAATATGGCCAGACAGCCCGAGCCAGTGCATAGATCGAGCACATGAGCATAGTGATCGGGCTCTTGAATCAAACCCTCGGATCCGATCAAAACATCTGAGAATAACAATTCACCAATGAAGGAGCGCGGCACAATCACGCGCTCGTCGACCTCAAAGGGAATGCCCTTCACATAGGCTTTGCCTAACAAATAAGAGGCGGGCTTGCGCGTTGTGACGCGCGCCTCAATCAGACTTGCCAGACGCTCTTTCTCGCTGCGCAGCAAACGCGCATCCAGAAAGGGATCAAGCTGATCAATGGGCAGAGACAGGCCTTCGAGAATCAGAAAAGCGGCCTCATCAATTGCATTGGTCGTCCCATGGCCATAGACCAAGCCCGCACGCTCAAAGCGGCTGATCGCATAACGCAAGAAGTCGCGCAGAGTGACAAGCTCAGAGGCGACAGAGTCAAAATCAGACATAAACTTACCTATCAACCCTAAGAGAGCAATCAGCCATGATCCTGATCGGCAGCGATCTTATCTGTAAAGGCTAAGAGAAAAGAAGTCAGCACAAAGACAAGGTGAATGGCCACCGTCCAGATCAGTTCGCGATCACTCACATGCGCCAAATCCATAAAGGCATGCAAGAGTTGAATGCCAGAGATAGCGACGATGGAGGAGAAGAGTTTGAGTTTGAGGCCTGCAAAATCAATCTTTGTCATCCAAACTGGCCAATCGGCATGTTCGGCCGCTTCAATATTGGAGACAAAGTTCTCATAGCCCGAAAAGATCACAATGATGATCAAGGATCCCGTCAGGGTCAGGTCAATCATGCCCAGAAGATCCATGATTACTTGTGGCTCAGAGCGGGTGAAGAGATTTTCAGCAAAATGAAAGGCGGCTTGACCAGCTTTGATCAGCAGACCAATGAGCCCAAGAATCAACACAAGATAGAAGGGGGCTAGCAGCCAACGACTCGAAAAAATGATGCGTTCCAAAATTTTTTCAACCATGGCGCAATCCCGGGGATTTTATCAGTCGTTGATCGACTGATATGTGATCACATGTCTTGATTACTGCAGACTGAGACGTGATTAAGCGCTCTTGACCGGCAGGCCCAGCTGACAGGCCACACCAGTCCCCCCAAGGCCGCAATAGCCATCGGGATTTTTGGCTAAATATTGCTGATGATAATCTTCGGCATAATAAAAGCTCTGAGCCTCAGCGATTTCTGTTGTAATGGGGCCATAGCCTTTGGCGCTGATCGCGGCTTGATAGAGCTCGCGACTGGCGAGAGCTGCGGTCTTTTGCGCTTGGCTATGCGTATAAATTCCTGAGCGATATTGCGTGCCCACATCATTGCCCTGACGCATGCCTTGGGTTGGATCGTGATTTTCCCAAAACACTTTGAGAAGTGATTCAACAGACACAAGATGAGGATCAAAGACAACGAGCACGACTTCATTATGCCCGGTCAAACCGCTGCACACTTCTTCATAAGTTGGGTTGGGCGTATAGCCAGCTGCATAGCCGGCGGCAGTGACATGAATGCCAGCGCCAATTTGCCAGAATTTGCGCTCAGCCCCCCAAAAGCAGCCCATACCAAACAAAATGCTTTCCGATCCTTGCGCAAATGGGCCTTTGAGCGGAGCGCCACTGAGAAAATGCCGCGCGGCTGTTGCAATAGGTTCTTTGCGACCCGGCAGGGCTTGCTGGGGATCGGGCATAACCGCAGGTTTGCGGAAGAAAATCATCGCAGGCTCCTGAACCAAGGAAGCACTAGTATAAATGGCCTTGCCTCAACGCTCAATCAAAAGACTTGAAATGAGCAGGATTAAGGCCGGTTGGAAAAACCAATCTGCGCGCGGGACTCTGCGCTCAATCTGATACACACATAGCTGAGCAGCGCCAAAACGAGCCAAGAAGGCCAATTGAGCACAAAAAGCAGCACAGGATCCCATAAGAAGGGATGAAACTCGCGCTCAATCTGCGCTTGCAAAGCCTCCAGACGATGGGGAAAGACCAGCTCAAAGGCCTCGCCAAAGGACACATAGCTGAGCTGCGAGCCCGCCAAAGAGCGTGTGCCATCGACAACCAGCCCGGCAAAAGCCGCGGCGGCACTCAGCAATGCTATGATTTTAAATAATAATATTATCATCTGCGGTTAAGAGCGCTTGCGCTTTTGGTTGGGGCCATGGTTTTGGGCGTTGGGTCGGGCCTTGATGAGGGCGGCCCAAGCTGCGGGTTTAAATTGCGGGCAAATGCCGCTTCTGACAAGCCTGAAAGCCAAAGATTCCATAGCTGGGCGCAAGAGGGATCTTGGCAAGAGAGGCCTTGACAAGAGAGGCCTTGGATTATGCCAAATTGGCCGCCCGAAGAGCGCAATACAGAGTGAGATATGGATTATTTCGAAAGCCGGCCTTTGATGCCTTGCGCAAAGGCGCTTGGTGGCTATAGTGCGCCGCTTCTGGCAGGGCCTAGCCCTGTCATGGCAGACCAGAGCCTTACAGCCTATGCATGCGCAAAGCCTATGCATGCTGAGGGTTCAACAATCTGCTGCGGAGGGGTGGCCGAGTGGCTGAAGGCGCACGCCTGGAAAGTGTGTATGCGGGAAACCGTATCGCGGGTTCGAATCCCGCCTCCTCCGCCAGATTTTAGTCTCTGAACCCTAGTCCGGCTTTCCTTTTATCGCATGCAACTTGTGCGCGTGATTTCAGTGGCTTGCGAGCCGCGCTTCTTTTGCCCTCTCTGCAGAGACGCTTTGAGGGCCTTTTTTGGATGAATTTACCGGGCTTTTCTCAGGTGTCTTTTTTCGTGGTACGGAAGTCTCTGCCTGCCCGCTAGGCAGTCGCGCATTTTTGCCGGTTTTTAGCGTTTTGGTACGGACCGCGCGCGCAAGCTTGAGTGGAACGACCCGACTTGATGGGTTCAGGCCTGCGCAAATCCGAGCGCGATGCGCTGCTCGTGCCAGCCGAGCGGATAGCGCGTGTCCTTCATCAGCTTGTTGGCTGAGAGCTCGGCGGGTTGCCGCCCGTCAAAGATGTCGCTGACTATATCGGGGGCCAGAAAATTAAGACGCATCAGCCGTGTCGCATAAGAGGGCGTCATATTCTGTGATGACGCGATTTCTTCAATCGAAGCGCTTCCAGATTGTTCGATCGCAGATTGAAGGGCATGCGCGCGTTGTAGCAGCCGGATCAGAGA
>CAIVAX010000130.1 GCA_903903935.1 uncultured Hyphomicrobiales bacterium
AAAAAGCCTTCAACGGACCATGTATTAACGAACACATTTTGCGGCTTGGGCGTGCGGGCGCGTTGCGTATCGCGCTCGGCAATATGAATACCCTTGACGCCCAAATGATGGGCGAGATGTGCCCATTGCTCGCGCGTTTGCGGCTCTTGGTGTTTCTGACCAAGGTCCTGCGCCAGATTCAACAATGCCTGTTTGACAAACCAAGAGACCATGCCGGGATTGGCGCCGCAGCAAGAGACGGCGGTTGTCCCGCCAGGATTTTTGCGCCGCGCCTCCAGAACGGTTTCGCGCAAGGCATAATTGGTGCGTGCCTCTGGCCCCATGGATTTATCAAAATAAAAACCGGGCCAAGGCTCCACCACTGTATCAATGTAGAGCGCGCCCAATTCGCGCGCCAATTCCATGATGTCGAGCGAGGATGTATCGACCGACAGATTGACGCAAAAGCCCTGACCGCCGCCTGCAGTCAAAAGGGGGGTGAGGATTTCGCGATAATTCTCGCGTGTCAGCGCTGCTTTTTCAAATCGCAGGCCGCGCTCATCAACCAGCGCGCGCTGGCTATCATCAGGATCGATGACGACGAAGCGGCTGCGGTCAAAATTGAAATGACGCTCAATCAAAGGCAATGTGCCCCGACCGATCGAGCCAAAGCCAATCATCACGATTGGGCCATCAATGCGACCATGCAAAGGCCATTGCGTCATTTTCATCTCCACTCAAACAAATCACCACGGACCCAGAGGCCCTGTCGGGCCTAAGATCCACATTCACGCAAAAGTATCTGCGCTTGAACCGCTCTGCGTCCATCAACGCAGCTAGCCACCGCACGCATAAGCGTGCGGGGCTTAAGTTAACCGCAATCAGGCTGATCAGATCACATAGGATTGCAGAGGGGGGAAGCCATTAAAGCCAACGGCCGAATAGGTCGTTGTATAGGCCCCTGTTCCCTCGATCAGCACTTTCGAGCCGATCTCAAGGCTGATGGGAAGAGCATAGGGCTCCTTCTCATACAGCACATCGACCGAGTCACAGGTCGGACCAGCAATGACGCACTTTTCCGTTTCGTCACCATCAAAAGCGGTGCGGATAGGATAGCGGATCATTTCGTCCATGGTCTCGGCAAGGCCATTGAATTTGCCAATGTCGAGAAACACCCATTTCAAAGTGTCCTGATCCGACTTTTTCGAAATCAGCACAACTTCGGCCTCGATCACACCGGCATTACCGACCATGCCGCGGCCGGGCTCGATAATGGTTTCGGGAATGCGATTGCCAAAATGCTTGCGCAGCGAGCGGAAGATCGACTGGCCATAGGCCTTCACCGCAGGCACGTCCTTGAGATATTTTGTGGGGAAGCCACCGCCCAGATTGACCATGGACAGGTGAATGCCGCGCTCGGCCATTTCCGTGAAAATGCCAGAGGCAGACTTCAAGGCGCCATCCCACATGCGCGGATTGCGCTGCTGCGAGCCGACATGGAAAGAAATGCCGTGCGCCACAAGGCCCAAACGGTGAGCCAGCTCCAGAACACGCGGTGCCATTTCAGGCGCGCAGCCAAATTTGCGCGAGAGGGGCCATTCTGCACCCTCGCCGTCACACAAAATGCGGCAGAACACGCGCGAGCCAGGCGCAACGCGGGCGATTTTTTCAACTTCGGCTTCGCAATCGACCGCATAGAGGCGAATGCCCAGCTCATAGGCGCGCGCAATATCGCGCTCCTTTTTAATGGTATTGCCAAAGCTGATGCGATCAGGTGAGGCGCCAGCGGCCAGAGCTTGCTGAATCTCGACCAGCGAGGCCGTATCAAAGCAAGAGCCCAGACGCGCCAAGAGTTCCAGCACTTCAGGTGCGGGATTGGCCTTGACGGCATAGAACACGCGTGTGTCAGGCAGAGCTGTGGCGAAAGCATTGAAATTGTCGCGGACAACTTCAAGATCGACAACAAGACAGGGGCCTTGATCAAGGCCTTGCAGACGTCGGTTATGCAAAAACTGCTGAATACGTTCAGTCATCGCGGCATCCCTTCCAGACCTGCGCTTTTGGCAGGAACTGAGACAAAAAGAAGGTGGTGACGATGCCTCGCGACGCGGGTTGGAAGCGCGCCGAGTGGTGAATGCGTCATCCATGAGCAAACCCCACGGCCAAAGCCATGTTGATTGTTCGGTGCTGCGCCGTTGGACACATCCGCCCGAGACATCCCTAGCGGGCGATCTCAGTTTGGGTCGTGGCCATCGTTTGGATCGGGATTGGGTCCCTATCCGCACGCCCGGCAAGAAAGACAAGCCTCTTCGGTACGCCAGTCTTGGAGTTCTGGCAGAGACGAAAAAGCCCGGTCCGTCGTTGCTTTAAGTCGCGTCCCCCGTTTGGCGGGGTTCGCCGGTTCGCCTCCGGCTGTCGGTTTTTTCGTGACGGTTAACCGGCCTCTTGTCCGGATCCCCGCCAACCGACACACGACCACAGGCACGTGCGATTTGGGCAGGGGTCTTATGATGCCAATCGAATTTGGTTTCAAGAGTTATTTTCGTGATTCTGGCGTCATGCCTAAAAAAGTTGTTATTGTCCCCATTGCCTGAAGAGAGGATGAAATATTAAAATCACGCGAGCGCCAGCAAATGGGCATTGGGTGCTTGCCGTCTCCCTAAAAGCCGATTACCTGATTGTCTCATCGGACCGGCAATGCTGAGGTTCCGTGACTAAGATGCTCTGGCAGGGCCACACATATGACTGAGTTTTCGCGTCGCCTCTTTGTCTCAGGTCTCGCCGCTTCCACTGCCATGCCAGCGCTGGCACAGGGAACCAAGCTGGCGCAGGGAACCGCTGTGGCGCAGGGCTCCCCTGCCAATCCGCCACAGAGCGCGCCCGCCAATGCGGCCAAATTCTCCTTCGACGATGTGGTCAAGCGAGCCCGTGATCTGGCTGGCGCACCCTTTGATGGCGCTGTGCCCGCTTTGCCTGATGCTCTGGCCAAATTGGATTTTGACGCTTGGCGCGACATCCGCTTTCGGGCCGACAAGGCTTTGCTTGGCAATGCCGGTGGACCCTATCGGCTACAATTGTTCCATCTGGGGCATTTGTTCAAACGGCCAGTGACCATCAACACTATGCGCGATGGCATTGCCACGCCCGTGCCCTATTTCGCCAGCCTGTTTGATTATGGCCGTGTCAAATTCGACAAGGCGCTTCCAGTCAATATGGGCTTTGCCGGCTTTCGTATTCACTACCCGCTCAACAAGCCGGGCGTGGGTGATGAATTGGTCTCCTTTGTGGGATCGAGCTATTTCCGCTTTCTAGGCCGCAATCAGCAATATGGCCTGTCGGCGCGCAGTCTGGCTGTCAATACGGGCCTGCTGAACAATAAGGAAGAATTCCCGTTCTTTCGCGAATTCTGGTTTGATACGCCGGGCGCCGATGCTGATCACATCACCATTTTCGCCCTGCTGGACAGCGAGTCTCTTGCAGGTGCCTATCGCTTCGATTTTTATCCCGCGACCAATAGTTATGTGGACGTCTCGTGCACCATCTTTGTGCGTTCTCCCCAAGCCAATCTAGGTCTGGCGCCGCTCACCTCTATGTATTTCATGGGCGAGAATGACCGGCATTATAATGACCGTAATAAATATGATGATTTCCGACCCGAAATGCATGATTCCGATGGCATGCAAGTTCAATCGGCCAATGG
>CAIVAX010000131.1 GCA_903903935.1 uncultured Hyphomicrobiales bacterium
CCTGCGGAAGTTACGATCAGGTTTCCAAAGTCCGGCGTTTCTTGAGGGCGAAAAGCGCGTCCAGCGCCTCGCGCGGGCTCATATCGTCGGGATCGAGCCCATCCAGCGCCGCCCGGAGCTCGTCACGGGCCGTTCCGCTCGACACGGGTGCAGCGGCCGTCGCCTGCATGACGCTGGCAAAGAGCGGCAGGTCATCCATCATTTTTTCGACCGGCGCTGAACGCTCGCCAGCTTCCAATTCGGCCAGCAAACTGCGCGCGCGCTCAACCACGGCGGCAGGCAGTCCGGCCAATTTGGCCACCTGAATGCCGTAAGAACGATCAGCTGCGCCCTGTACCACTTCATGCAGGAAGACCACATCGCCATTCCATTCGGTCACCCGCACGGTGAGATTGGTGAGCCGCTCCAGCTTGCCCGCAAGCTTGGTCAGTTCATGGAAATGGGTGGCAAAAAGCGCACGCGAGCGATTGCCTTCATGCAAATGTTCCACTGTCGCCCACGCAATCGAGAGGCCATCGAAGGTCGCCGTGCCGCGCCCGATCTCATCGAGAATGACCAGCGAGCGGGAACCTGCCTGATTGAGAATCGCCGCCGTCTCGACCATTTCAACCATGAAGGTTGAGCGCCCGCGCGCCAAATCATCAGCGGCACCTACGCGCGAGAACAAGCGATCAACAATGCCAATATGAGCCGACTGTGCAGGAACAAAGCAGCCCATCTGCGCCAATATCGCGATCAAGGCATTTTGCCGCAGATAAGTTGATTTACCCGCCATATTGGGACCGGTGACCAAAGCAATCTGTGTCGATCCGCCGTTATCATCGGCAAGCACACAGCGATTGCTGACAAAACTTTGTCCCCGCAGTTTCAAAGCCGCTTCCACAACTGGATGGCGACCCCCCTCAATAGTGAAAGCCCGCGATTGATCGACCTTGGGCCGCGTCCAGTCTCTCTGCTGAGCCAGTTCAGCATGACTCATGCTCACATCAATCAAGGCCAAAGCACCCGCCATGGCCTTGATCGCCGGCGCAGACTCAAGACACAGTGCACACAAGCGATCAAAAATTTCCAATTCCATCGTCAAAGCCTGATCGGCAGCTGAGGCGATTTTTGATTCCAGTTCCGCCAATTCAGGTGTTGAAAAGCGCATGGCATCGGCCATGGTTTGACGATGGATGAAATGCTCAGACAATGGCGAGCGCACCAATCGCTCGCCCTGTTGCTGCGGCACTTCAAGGAAATAACCTAAAAAATTATTATGCTTGATTTTGAGCTGGCGTGTTTGCGCCAATTCGCAATATTTAGCCTGTAGGCCAGCGATCACGCGGCGGCTTTCATCACGCAAGGCGCGCATATGATCCAGCTCGACCAGATAATGCGCCCGCACAAACCCACCATCGCGCTTGAGCAAAGGCAAATCCTCACCTAAGGCCCGATCCAACTCATCCATCACCTCTGAGCCCAGCGCAGTCAGGTCAATTAACGCGCCAGCAATTAGCTCTGGCAGATGAACAGCGCCTTGCAGAAGGTCTTTTACAACAGCGGCACATTGCAAACCATCACGCAAAGCTGCCAGATCACGCGGCCCGCCGCGTTGCAAGGCAAGGCGTGAGAGAGCCCGCAACACATCCGGCAAAGCCTTCAAGCGCTGACGCACATCTGCCCGCAAGAGAGTTTGATCACAAAAGAAGCTGACACAATCTAAACGCTGCTGAATTGTCGCCGCATCCATCAGCGGACCTGATAAATGCTCGGCCAAAAGCCGACTGCCTCCCGGCGTCACACACAGATCAATCGTCTCCAGCAAGGATCCTTCGCGCTTCCCAGAGAGCTTGATCGTCATTTCAAGATTCGCGCGCGTGGAGGCATCAATCTCCATAATAGCGCTGCGGTTAAATCGTGAGGGAAAGGCCAGCATGGGCCGCGCTTCAAACTGCGTGCGCTCGATATAGCCAATCACGGCGGCGGCAGCGGCGATTTCAGCGCGCGAAAAAGCGCCCAACCCCTCTAATGTCGAGAGCTTGAAATAATCAAGCAATTTACGCTCCGCCTGCGCATCTCCGGCATCGCGCGGCAAAGTGACAAAGGCAATTGCTGAGTGATCAAGTAGTGAGCGCAAATCTTTCTCACTGGCAATCTGGTCAGAGGCGATGATTT
The DNA here is from genome assembly GCA_903903935.1 of uncultured Hyphomicrobiales bacterium. Taxonomy (GTDB): domain Bacteria; phylum Pseudomonadota; class Alphaproteobacteria; order Rhizobiales; family Beijerinckiaceae; genus Terripilifer. Next base: position 2,158 of record CAIVAX010000131.1, read on the forward strand.
CGCGCGGATCAATGCGCGCTATCTCAGCGCCCAGCGAGTCTTGATTGACCTCACTCAAACTAAATGCGCTGGTCGAAATATCAACAGCGGCCAAGCCATAAGACCAGGCCTCATCGGACAGACGCACGCGGGCCAGTGCCATTAAAATATTGGCCCGCCCGGGCTCCAACAAACGATCTTCGGTAATCGTGCCCGATGTGACCAGACGCACCACATCACGCCGCACAACCGATTTGGGCCCCCGCTTTTTGGCCTCCGCCGGATCTTCGATCTGTTCACAAACCGCCACGCGATGACCAAGCGCAATCAATCGTTGCAAATAATCATCGGCCCGATCAATCGGCACACCGCACATAGGAATATCGGCGCCTTGATGCTTGCCTCTTTTGGTCAGCACGATCCCAAGCGCACGGCTGGCGATCTCAGCATCAGCAAAGAACAGCTCATAAAAATCGCCCATGCGATAAAACAACAGACAATCGGGATTGGCTGCTTTGATCTCGATATATTGCGCCATCATGGGCGTAATGCGGTTAGGATCGCTAGAAGCAGATGACATCAAAAGGCCCGATGAATTGGCTCACAAATCTCGGCCAGTCTAGCAAGGCCATCACACGGGCGCATCGGCCAAGACCAGATGATCCACCATTACTTGCTGGCTCACGCCCCAAATAGGCCTATTGCAGCGATACAGCGCCTTTCACTCAGACGGTGACTTGCGCACCCAATTCCACCACACGGTCTGTGGGAATGGCAAAGAAATCCGTAGCATTGGCCGCTTGCCGGGACAGCGAGATGAACAAGTGATCTTGCCAGCGCGGCATGTCGGAATGCGAGGAGATTTTGATTGTCCGCCTCCCCAAAAAGAAAGATGTGGTCATAATATCATATTTGAGTCCCGCTTTGCGCAGGCTCGCCAAAGCCGCTGGTACGCGAGGGCTTTCCATAAATCCATAATTGAGCCGGATGCGCGTAAAGTCAGGCGATAAATATTCAATCTCATAGCGATTATGCGGCGGCACTCTGGGCATATCGAGCGTCTTCACTGATATGATGAAGACGCGCTCATGCAGCACTTTATTGTGCTTGAGATTGTGCATGAGCGCTGCAGGTGCGACTTCCGGATCACTGGTCAGAAACACAGCTGTGCCTGCCACACGTGTTGTCTTGCCCTTCTCCAACATGCGAATGAGGCTTGTCATGGGAATGGAATCGCGCCGCACGCGGCTCTCAAGCAAACGTGTGCCTCGCAACCAGGTCCACATGATCACAACCATGGCAATGCCAAGCAGCACGGGCACCCAGCCGCCATCAGCCAATTTGATCAGATTGGACGAGAAAAAGGCAAGCTCAATGGTCATGAAGGAGCCGACCAATAAGCCTGTGCCCCATCGCGGCCAGTGCCAGAGGCGCGAGACAACCACATAAGCCAAACAAGAATCCACCACCAGTGAAGCCGTCACTGCAATGCCATAGGCCGCTGCCAGCGAGCTGGAAGATTTGAACATGAATACGAGAACAAGCACACCCATCAGCATGAGATGATTGACCCGCGGAATGTAGATCTGTCCCTCTTGAGTTGACGATGTGTGATGAATATCCAGACGTGGCAAGAGCCCCAGCTGAATGGCCTGGCGTGCAAGGGAGAACGCCCCCGTAATTGTCGCCTGACTGGCAATGACTGTCGCCAAAGTCGCCAATATCACTAAGGGCAGCAGGGCCCATTGCGGCGCCATCAGGAAGAAGGGATTATC
>CAIVAX010000132.1 GCA_903903935.1 uncultured Hyphomicrobiales bacterium
CTTTATTTGTGGATCTGCGCAGCTTAGTTGAGCGCGAAGACAAACATATAGCTGGAATGTTCGAGACGATCGAACTTCACGGGATGAAGATGGCGTCCGCTCGACTGCACTGCCAGATATTGCTTGCCATTGATGGCATAAGTCACAGGCGCACCCTTGAGAGGTGTACCCAGATTAATGCTCCACAATTGCTCGAGCTTGTCATCGTCATAAGCGACCAAAGTGCCATCCTGCAGAGCAGTAAAGACCAAGCCGCCGGCGGTCGCTGTTGCACCAGAACGGATTTCAATTTCCGTCACAGCTTTAGCAACATTCTTATGATTAACAACATCGAAGGCTGTGATGGCACCATAGTAAAGATCGCTTGAGAATTTATGGGCAACCGTTGCCTTGGAGTCTAAGCCACCCTCAGGGCTTTTATAGACCTGCGCATTGGCATCACCTGAATAGCAACCTTCTGTGCCCACGCCATAAGCGATGTGCTTGACGGGATTATAAGCGACGGGCTGATGCGCCACGCCACCATGCCATGTAGGGCAGGTGCGCTTCAAACCTTCGCCACGCAGAGGCCGTGTCTCGGGAATATAGCGTTGCACATCCAGCTTGGGATCATATTCCACAGGCTTACCGGTCTTGGGGTCGAGACCCTTCGTCCAGTTCAGATCGTTCACATATTGGCCAGCCTTGATGAAGCTGCCATTGGCGCGATCCAATGTGTAATAGAAGCCATTGCGGCCAAAGTGCGCGACAACCTTGCGGTTCACGCCATCGACATTGAGGTCGTACAACATGTGCACGCCGATTTCATCATAATCCCAATTGTCATTGGGTGTATATTGGAAATGCCAAGCGAGCTTGCCCGTATTGATGTCCAGCGCCACAGCCGAGTCCGTGTAAAGGTTGTCACCCGGACGGGCTTCCGCATCATAAATCGGAACAGGATTTCCTGTGCCCCAAATGGTCTGCTTGGATTGCGGATCATAAGAACCGGTCTGCCAGAGACCACCGCCGCCTGTCTTCCAAGCGTTGTTCTTGTCCTTCCACGTCTCGCTGCCAGGCTCGCCGGGCTTTGGCACGACAAACCAGCGCCATTGCTCCTTACCTGTGGCAATATCGAGCGAGGCAATCCAGCCGCGTGTGGCCGCATCACCCGCGCCATTGGCAACGATCAGACGATCTTCCGCTGCGATGGGAGCGGTGAGGAATTTTTCGGCGCTGCCAAATTCATTGGTCACGGCAACCTTTTTATCCCAGACGATTTCACCAGTATCACGATTAATGCCGATCACGCGGCCATCGGGAAGATTGGCGAAGACCATTTCGTTATAAAGGGCAATGCCTCGTGTGAGCGGGGAAATACCTTCGTGCTGAACACCCGAATCGCTGGTCCAGACAAAATCGCCCTTATTGGGATTGCGCGCATCAATCTTATAGACCGTGCCCCAGCCATCCGTGGTGTACATGAAGCCATTGTCGATGAGCGGATTGACTTCATTTTGCGGGCCGTTCTGCGGCACGTCCTGCATGCCGCCGAGCGCCAGAGCCCAAACAAGACGCAGATTTTTCACATTCTCGCGATTGATTTGCGTGAGTTTTGAATAGCGCTGTGAACCATAGTCACCGTTCATCATCAGCCAGTTTTGCGGCTCATTCTGGGCATTGACCAGACGGTCCTTATTGACTGTGATTTTGTAGCCCTGCTGCTGCGCCAGAGCCGCTGTTGTGATGGCAGAACCTGCTAGCAGAGCAGCCGCCAGTGTAGTGCCTGTGATGAGTTTTGAGTGCATGTTGAACTCCCTATTTTTGTTATTTTACCTGGGCCTTTGGTCCAGCTTGGTCAAGTTTAGCAAATTGCAGGTTAATCAGCAACCGCGCGCTCAGACAATCTATCCAGCGCGCAGGGATTCAATCACCGGATAGCGATAGGCCAAAAAGGCCGGCAAAGTGGCAGCAACCAGCCCGAACACAATCATGCCAGCCACCAGCCAATATTCATCCGCCCCGATGATAGCGGGCAAGGATATGCCGGTTGAATTGGTAAAGACCATAGAGACAATTATGGCTATGCCACTGCCCAATAACAGGCCCAGCAAAGCGCCCAGAACGGCAATGAAGACCACCTGCCCCCAGACGCAAAAGAAGATATAGGCCTTGGGGGCTCCCAGAGCCCGCAAAACTGCAAATTGACGGCGATGCAGCGAGAGAATGGCGACAACACCTGCCAACATAGACAGAACAACCAGCCCCTGTGTGGCCATCGCCAGCCAGTTCATAATGGTGCGCACATCACCCAAGACATCATAGAGCTTGACCAGCACTTCGGCCGGGAAAAAGGCCATGCTCACCGGTGTGCGATAGACATTGCGCAGCCCATAGGCGGCATTGATGGAGTCAGGATGCATGACAATGGCCGGCACGCCGGGCACGCGCGCAGGATCATAGGGCCGGCCAATCTGTTGGCTATCGGGCGCATGACCCGTGGGTAGGCCATGCACGCGCCAAATCAATTCAATGGGCACGATCACAGCATTATCCCAAGGCGTGCCAGTGGGATTCATGCGCCCCACGACGTGCAGATCGACATTATGCTGTTCTTCGTCATGATCATCATCGGCATCATGGCCGGTATGAGCCATGCCATGGGAGGGGCGAAATTTATCGCCCATTTTGAGCCGAACGGCCGAACCGATCACTGCCTCTGTCTCAGATTGAAAGACACGGCCCTGTGCCCAGTTGCCTGAGAGATAAGTGGCAAAATCAGGCGTGGTTCCCACAATGGGCGAACCCTTAATGCTATCGCCAAAGCCAATGGGAGAGGCAATCTTGGCGCGCTGATCATTCAAAGCCTGCGCAGTCATGGCTGGATCGAGCAGGGGCACTGTGCCGGGGCGCAGATAAATGGCTTCCAGCACCACATCTGTCTGGCTGCCGGGGGCTGCAATGATGAGATCGAATTTATCTGCCGCGCGCGCACTGCCCTTGCGCAAGGCCGCTTCCTGCGAGGTGATCGCGACACCTATGCCTGTGGCTATCGCCACCACAAGAGTGAACAGCAAATAGGTCCACAAATGGCGGCGGATGGTGGCGATGATCATTGGCAACGGATTCATCGCACAAGCTCCATCGACGCTGCTGGGCGAGCCTGCCCACGCTCCAACACAAAACGTGTGCCAATGCGATTGATGAGGGCGGGATCATGTGACACGACGATGACAGTTCGCCCCTCTTGCTTGGAGAGATCTTCAAGCGTCTGCGCCACTTGTTCGCCGGCCAAAGCATCAAGTGAGGCTGTGGGCTCATCGGCCAGCAGAACGGGAGGATCAAACAAGAGCGCGCGTGCAAGCGCCACTCTTTGCTGTTCACCGCGCGAAAGATCCACAACGCTGGCGCGTTTATAGGGCACGCCAAAACCTTCGAGCAACATCAATGCGCGCTCTTTCAGGGCGCGGCTCACTGAGAGGTTTTCAAATGAGGCTGGAAGCAAAACATTGGCCAGCGGGCTCAACTCTGGCATCAGATGAAAATCCTGAAAAACAAAGCCAATCGTATGACGGCGCCAATGATCGCGAATGGTTTCAGGCATGGTCTGCAAAATACGCCCGCCCCACGTGACTTCCCCCTGCGAGGGGCGCAGCAGGCCAGCAATCGCATACAGAAATGTCGATTTGCCGGAGCCCGACGGTCCCGTAATCGCCAACAGCGAGCCGGGCGACACATTCAGTACGGGAATAGAAAGGGCTGTGACCGGGCCAGCCTGATCCTGATAGATGACTTTCAAATCGCGGACAGACAGGGCGGGTGCCTGACTTTTCATTGGCAATCACACCTTCTGGTAACAAACCTTGTCATTGGCAATCAACCGTTGTCATGGACAATCAAACCTTGCGGTAATTGGAATTTTTTAAACGCACGCGACTGACAAAACCTGTTGCGGCATCAACTGCCGTGCCAAACTCTAGTGTGCCCTGAACCCGGACCAATCGATCATAATCAATAGCCCGAATAGGACGCCTCATCAACACCAATACAATATCCTCAGGCCATGCTGCCGTGCTATCACAAAACGGACAAATGGCTGTGGGAATTTTCGTCAGCACGAAAAACTGCACCTCAGTCTTGATGGGCGGCGCCATATAGCCCTGCATTTCGACATCCAAGCCAATATTTGCTTTGGCTTTTTCTGAAATCGCGTCGCCATCGAGCCAAATATCTTTGAAGGTTAAGGTCTGCGCCGCGCTCGCGGATGACACAACCAAAGGCGCACATGCTGCCATGTATAGCGCATCTCGACGCGTTAAGCGTTTTGGCAAGAAAGCAATCTGCGCCAGTGCAGGCAGGTTTGGAGGGATCACTTTGCTTTTCATTTGCTGAGCTCTTTATGCTGACATCAGATCAAGTTTTCGGCTTGTCCCTCAAATAGCCTTCAAGCCCGGGACGATAGAGTTTCTCATCGACGAATTGCGCAAGTGCAGTCTCGCGGCCTTTCTCTGGATCGCGATAGCGTAGCGCATCCGTCTTCGAGGCCAGATAGTCAGAGGCCTGAGCTTCATTCATGCCGCGCACAGCGCGAATGGCTTCCTTGGTGTAACGCAGCGCCATGGGGTTTTTGGTCATCAATTTCTTAGCCAGCTCGACAGTCTCTTCGCGCAACTTTTCTAGCGGCACGGCCCTATTCACAAGACCAATCTGCGCCGCCATTTTGCCATCAAACGGATCACCCGTCATGGCATACCACATAGCATTGCGCATATTGAGCACATCCACCACATTCCAGCTCACCGAGCCGCCGGGAATAATCCCCCAATTCACCTCAGACAGACCAAAGGTGGCCTCTTCCGCCGCCATCGCCAGATCACAAGCAATCATATGAACAAAACCGCCGCCAAAGCAGAAACCATTGACCATGGCAATGGTCGGCTTGGGAAAGCGTGATAAGCGCTGCCAGCGCCAGGAGTGCGAATTCTCTGACGCCTCAAAGCGCTCGCGCGGTTTTCCTTCGGTGCCGCGAAAGAACAATTTGAGATCCTGCCCGGCGCAATAGGCATCGCCTGCGCCGGTCAGAATCAGCACTTTGGTTTCCGGATCAGTGGCCAGATGAAACAGAGCATCATTACAGTCTGCGTGTAATTGCGGACTCATGGCATTGCGTTTTTCTGGCCGATTGAGAATGAGCCAGGTAATGCCATCTTCCTTTTCAATTTTGATGGTCTCATAGGTCAAAGCTTGCACATGATCCTCCCAACTCTGACATGTCCCGCTTAGGGATTGGCCTTAATGGCGCGTTTGGCTTTTTCAACAATATCAGGCGTGGCTTTATAAAGGCGCTCAACAATCGCCTGCACGTCCTCGCCTGAGAGCGGTTCAATATCCAGATTGATTTTGGCGGCTTCCGCCAAAAGCTCAGGATCCTTGACAGCGGCCGAGAAGGCAGCGCGCAGAGCTGCAACCCGATCGGCGGGCACTTCAGGGGCCACAATATAGGGACGTCCAAATTCGAGCGGCGCGTAATTGAGCTCCATGATTTGACGCTCTTCCGGCGTCTTGGCCAAATCAATAGTTAATTGCACACCCATTTCCTTGAGCTTGGGTTCAAGGCGCAGACCATCTTGCGATACGACATTGACGAAATGATCTCGCAACCATTGCGGCCGCCCGGCAATAAGGCTTGACCAGCCATAGCCACAGGCGCCTTGAATTTCGCCCTTCTCCAGCGCGAGTGAAATTTCATTTGAGCCAGGATAGCCAGCGACAATTTTCAATTTGGCGCCCAGAACATTGCGCATCAGAGCTGGAAAATCTGTGGTTGAGCCGCCCCCGGCGCTGGCGCCCACAATGATCTCGCGTGATTGCAAATCGGCCACTGTCTTGACGCCCGTATCAGCGCGCACAATGCAAATGCTCGATTCCACATTGGCACTGCCGATAAAATGCAGCTTGGTGGAATCAAATTTCGATTTGCTGCGATCGCCAAACAAAGGCTCTAAGACTGCGCCAAAGAACATAGCCGCAATCGCAGTGCCGTCTTTGGGGCCAACATTGTAGATATATTGCGCGGCAACGATGGAGCCTGCCCCCGGCATGTTGGAGACAACAAGGTTGGGATTGCCGGGAATATATTTGCCAATCGTGCGGGCGATCAAACGGGCATAGAGATCATAGCCGCCACCCGCTGACGAGCCGACAATCATATTGACCGTTTTGCCGCGATAAAATTGCGCCACCGCCTCTTGCGCCTGAGCCTGAGAGGACACTGCACTTAAAACAAACGCGGATGAAAGAGAGAACGCAACACCGGCTAAGAGCCGTAGAGATAATTTAGAGACTGATTTGCACATGCGCATTCCTCCTCCCGAATAGTTAAATCTGGCTCATCCTTTGTCATGCTCACTTGTACCAATGCCATTGTCCGTTCTGGATCTATGCGGCTCGGTATTATTTTTTTGTTTTCAAAAACACATAAGTTGCGCGAAAGGGCTGACCGGCGGCGACATTTTCATCCTCACAGGGTCCTTGCAGCAAGCCCTTTTGTGTATCGATCTGCACGACAGCAGTTACATCCGACAAAGCCCCCTGCCCGCGCGAGGTCACTTCAAAGCGTTGCCAAGGATAATCCTTGGGCGTTGGCGCGTCTTTGCTGGTGAGAAGTTTTCCGGTCAGGCTGCTGCCATCATTATGACGCCAGGTTGGGCCATTGGAATAATTGCCAACGATGGCCCCATCTTTATAAAGCGCGGCGCGCGGACCATTGCTGGTCCACGTCAGTTTGCCAGCTACCCGCTTGCACTCAAAAAGCTGCATGCCGTCAAGCTGAAGCGTCAAAGCGACTTGATCGCCCGGAGCCGATAGGTCTGCGGGAATGGCGGGCTCTTGCGCTTGCGCCTGCAAAGCGCCCAGAGCGGAACCCAAAAGGGCAACAAGAATTTTGATTCTCTTCAAGTCTCTCTCCCATCCATCAAGGCTGATGCCCGGATCTTGAACCCATTATCGCCATTTCATCGAACACAGCAAATCTCGCAGTGCAGCAATCAACACATGTGTCCGTCAGCACTCGACGCGACAGAGCAAAATGATGATTTCATTAGTCTTAGGTGTTGATACCTATGTTGGTTACTTAGCGCGCTGAGCTTGAGCTAAACAATGGCAAAAACATTTCTGCGCTTTTTTAAATTTTGCGCTGCACTATATTTGCGTTCGAGCGCTTAACGTCGATGTGCTTTTTATTTTTATACTAATTGATACTTATTGACGCAGGCGGGCCAAAGTGAATAACTGCCACTATGTCTGATTAAGTCGGACTGTCTAGCTGATCAATAAAAGATCTGCACCTAATGGGGAGAATATAATGGTAAAATTTTCCAAGCGTGGCGCGCTTGCCAGCGCTCTTTTAATGGCGACAGCTTTGTCGACGGCCCACGCTGCCGACATGACTCAGGAACGCGCTCTTAAAGCCGATTCCGAGCCGCAAAACTGGATTCTGCATGCGCAGAATTTTGAGGCTCAACGCTTTTCGCGCCTCAAAGAAATTAATGTCGACAACGCCAAGAACCTGAAGGTTGCTTATACAGTTGCACTGGGCGGCTATCAAAGCGGCGGTCGTTATGCGTTCGGCAATCTCGAAGGCACGCCGATTGTTGAAGACGGCATGCTCTATGTCACAGACGGCTGGGGTTCGGTCTATGCGATCGATGGCAAGGCTGGCGTGCGTCACAGCCGCGTTGTGTGGAAAATGGATCCCGGTACAGATCGCGCTTGGGCAGGTGACGTGGCCTGCTGCGGCGTCAACAATCGCGGCGTTGCGCTGTGGAAGGACAAGATCGTTTCGATCGGTCTCGACGGTCGTATTTTCCTGATCAGCAAGGCGACTGGCGAACTGATCTGGGAACGTAAGGTTGGTGAGCCTGCCATTGGCGAAACAATCACGGCTGCTCCGCTCGTTGTGAACGACATCGCTGTGACTGGCGCTGCTGGTGGCGAATTCGGTATCCGCGGCTGGTATGATGCCACTGATCTGAACACCGGCAAGCAAGCCTGGCGCACATACACCATTCCTGGCAAGGGTGAGCCGGGCAATGAGACTTGGAAGGACGGCAAGGATCGCTGGATGCATGGCGGCGCTTCCGCCTGGGTCACACCCTCATATGATTCCAAGTTAGACCTGATCTATGCTGGCGTCGGCAATGCTGGCCCAGACTATGATCCGGATTTCCGTCCCGGCGACAATAAGTGGGCGGCTTCGGTCATCGCCATGAACTCCAAAGACGGCAAGATCAAATGGGGCTTCCAATATACCCCGAATGATCCCTACGACTTTGACGAAATCTCTGATCACCCGATCGTACGGACCAAAGTCAATGGTGAGGACCGTACCGTTATTACCCATGCGGGCCGAAACGGTTTCTACTATGCTCTGGATGCCGCCAATGGCTCGTTC
>CAIVAX010000133.1 GCA_903903935.1 uncultured Hyphomicrobiales bacterium
AGGATTCCGACAATCTAATTAAGATTTTTAATGCTCTTTTGATGATTGCCCGTTTGGAGGCTGGCCAAGACCAGACCCAAAATTCCACTTTTGATCTTTGTGATGTGACACAAGATATGATTGAGCTCTTCGAGCCTCTGGCTGAAGACGTGCATGCCAAATTTGTTTTGGAGCAAGAGCCAGATTTGCACATCAAGGGCAATCGCGAGTTGATTGGTCAAGCCATTGCCAATCTGCTCGACAATGCGCTGAAATATGGCCTGCCGGATCGCAAGGTGAGTGAGCACTCATCTGATCAGATAAATGAGTCGAGTGTGATTCACATCAAGCTTGGCAGAGACAAAGACAAGATCAAGCTTGCTATCTGTGATTCTGGCCTTGGCATTGCTGCAGAGAATCGCGAACGCGTACTCAGCCGTTTTGTCAGATTGGAAATGTCGCGCACACGCCCCGGCTCGGGTCTGGGTCTCTCGCTTGTGTCCGCTGTAGTGAAATTGCATGGTGGCAAAATCAGCCTTGAGGATAATGTTCCAGGCTTATGTGTTGTCGTGACCTTGCCCGCCCTTGCCGACTCTGTTCGCTCTGGTGAATAATCGGGCCACTGGGTTCGTGTTGACTCAGTCAAAGGGATTGGGCGCGGTTGATGATTGAAGACACTCTCTCAAAATTAATCTGCAAAGCACCCAAGCTGACCAATGCCAAGCATGCGGTTCTCATGCTCGATCACCTCATTGCAAAGGCGCGTGAAGAGGCTCCCGAATTGCTTGAGCGTTTGGCTTTGCCGCAGGTCAAAGCAATGGCGCTGGGCATTGCCGATCACAGTGCCTATTTGTGGCAGATCCTACAAATCGATCCGCAGCGTTTGCTGCGTCTGCTCGATCAAGCCCCCCAATCAGCTCTCGATCAATGCTTGGCTCACTCTCATGCCCTGTGTCAGGCGGCACTGGATGAAGCGCAGGTCATGCGCAATCTGCGGCAGGCCAAGCAAGAGGTCGCTTTGCTGATCGCCCTAGCTGATTTAGGTGGCCTATGGTCGTTGCAAATGGTGACCGATGCTTTGGCGCGATTTGCCGATCATGCGGTGCAAACGGCTCTGTCCTTTTTATTGCGACAAGCGCAGCAGGCGGGCAAAATGAGCTTTGCCTCTGTGCAGGATCCGCAAGCTGAATGCGGGCTTGTTGTCATTGCTATGGGCAAGCATGGCGCGCGCGAACTCAACTATTCCAGCGATATTGATCTGATTGTCTTCTACGATCCAGATACAAAAGCGCTGACCAAAGCCAGCGAGGCCAGCCAGGTTTTTGTCGCTATGACCAAGCGGCTGGCTCATATTTTGGAATCGCGAACTGAAGATGGTTACGTGTTGCGGGTGGATTTGCGCTTGCGGCCGGATCCGGGCTCTACCTCTGTCGCTATATCTCTGCCTGCAGCAGCCGGCTATTATGAAGTTCTAGGCCAGAATTGGGAGCGTGCAGCGCTCATCAAAGCTAGAGCCATTGCTGGCCAATTCAACTTAGGCATCGACTTTCTCAAAAATCTCACGCCCTTTATCTGGCGCAAATATTTCGATTTTGCTGCCATCGCGGATATTCATGCGATGAAGCGGCAGATCCATGCTGTGCGCGGTCATGCGGAAGTCGCAGTCGCGGGGCATGATCTCAAATTGGGGCGCGGCGGCATTCGCGAGATTGAATTCTTCGTCCAAACACAACAATTGATCTTTGGCGGCAGGCGGACACATTTGCGTGGCTCGCGCACTTTGGACATGCTCAATGCACTTGAGCAAGATGGCTGGGTCACCAAGCAGGCTGTGAAGGATCTGACCAAGTCCTACATTTTCTTGCGGGTGCTGGAGCATCGGCTACAAATGATGGCTGACGAGCAAACACAGAGATTGCCCTCAGAGCCTGAGGCTCTTAAAAGCTTTGCCAATTTTTGTGGCTATGCCACGTTGAAGAAATTTGAAACAGAGGTGCTGCGCCATTTAAAAAGTGTCGAGATGCATTACGCTCGCTTGTTTGAGCATGAGCCATCTCTAGATGCGAGCAAGGGGAGTCTTGTTTTCACCGGCGTCACCGATGATCCTGATACGATTGCAACGCTGTCCAATATGGGATTTACAAAGCCGCAGCAGGCCACCGAGATTATACGCGGCTGGCATTTTGGTCGCCGCGGTGCCGTGCAAAGCGCGCGTGCGCGTGAAGTGGTCACAGAGCTTGTCCCCGCTCTCTTGCAATCCTTTTCGGGCAGTGCTGATCCCGATGCAGCGCTCAATGCCTTTGATCAAGCACTCACGCGCATGCCGGCTGCAATTGAGTTAATGGCTATCCTCAAATCCAATCAGATTGTCCGTGATCTTTTTGCAGATATTTTAGGTAGCGCGCCACGTTTGGCCAATATGATCGTACAAAGGCCGCATGTGCTAGATGCAGCGATTGATCCGGCGCTTATTCAGGGGCAGGGCGATGAGCAATCCTATAGCCAAAGATTAGAGTCACTCAGCAGCTCTCGCCTCATGATGGAGGATTATCTCGACGTTCTTCGTGATTTTTCCCAGGAGGAAATGTTCCTGATTGGCTTGCGCACATTAACGCGCGTCATTGATCCCTCCGATGCTGGCCGCTGTTACTCCGATCTTGCGAGTGTCATCGTGCGTGAGACGCTCGATCGTGTGATGGCTGTCTTTGCGCAGGAGCTCGGCCAGATTTTTCATGGACGATTTGCAATTATCGCGCTGGGCAAATTGGGCTCACGCGAAATGACTTGTGCCTCTGATCTTGATCTGGTTCTCATCTATGATCATGATTCCGAGCATACGGATTCCGATGGCGCCAGATCTCTGCATAGCACACAATATTATACGAGATTGGCGACGCGCCTCGTCACAGCTTTGACGGTGGCGACACGCCGTGGTCGTTTGTATGATATTGATATGCGTTTGCGCCCCTCCGGCAGCAAGGGACCTGTGGCAACTCATCTGCAGAGCTTTGCTGATTATCATATGAAAGAGGCAGAGACATGGGAGCATATGGCGCTCACCAGAGCCCGCTGCATAGCTGGAGATAGCAGTCTGATTGCTGACATCAACGCGCTCACATTGAAAATTCTCACTCTGCCACGCGAGGAACATAAATTACGCAAAGACATTGCTGAAATGCGACAATTGATCCTGCAGGAGAAGGGCGGTCTTGATCCCTGGGATCTCAAGATAGTCCCGGGAGGATTATTGGATATCGAATTTATCGCACAATACCTCTGCCTGCGGTGGTCAGCCACGCATGTGGAGCTTGTCCAGAGTGATACACAACACGTTCTGCAACATGCAGCTCGCTTGGGCCTGTTGAGCGCAGACGCCTGTGAGCATTTGCTGAGCGCTCATCGCCTCTATACAGATTTTAGTCAAATGTCGCGTATCTGTATTGAGGGCCCGTTCCAGCCAGAGGCTGTTGAAGAGGGCATTCGCAAACGCCTCGCCATTGCCACGGGCCTGCCGCAGTTCAAGCAATTAGAGATGGCTTTGGCAGAGGCGTGCGATCGAGTTCGCAAAATCTATGATAAACTTTTCTCAGCCGTCTGAACTCAGGCGGCCAAGGTCTGGCCGGTCAGTCTGAGCTCATGAATGCGCGCACTCAAAGGCTCGCTGAGATCTTCTGCAATAGTAAGCGGCAAGCGAATCCGCACGATTGTTCCAGCGCCCATAGCTGATTTGATCCGCAAAGAGCCGCCGTGCAATTCAATTAATGCCCTTGCTATCGCCAGCCCCAAACCAGAGCCCTTGCAGCCATTTTCCAGCGGCGTATCGATCTGTTCAAAGGGACGACCCAAACGCGCGAGGGCAGAGGGTGGAATACCAATCCCATTATCACAAACATAAATGCACACTTGATCCTTGAAGGCGCGCTGGTGCACAGTGACATTACCCTGTTCTGGGGTAAAGCGGATTGCATTGCGTAAGATCTTTGTGAGCACTTGACCAAGCGCACCAGGATCAGCCTCTGTGCTGATATCTTCAGCCTTCTCAGCATAAATCTGAATATTCTTATCTTGCGCAGATGGCCTCACCTGATGCACTGCTTTGGCGATTTCATCATTGATCCAGACCTCTTTACGATTGAGGGTCAAGCGGCCTGTCTCGAGCCGTGACATATCCAGAACATCCGAGATGATAGCGAGCAAAGCCTGTCCGCTTTGGCGGATGTGGCGGCAATATTCGATATATTTAGCTGAACCTAACGCGCCAAAAGTTTCCTCTGCCATGATTTCGGAAAAGCCAATGATTGCATTCAAGGGAGTGCGCAATTCATGGCTCATATTGGAGAGAAATTCTGATTTGGCCCGATACGCAATTTCAGCTTCTGCCTTTTGTTCGAGATATTTCTCGGCCAGTTCCGTGACCTGTTTGGCTTGGGTTTCCAGCGTATTGCGAGAATGTTTGAGATCAGCAACCGTCGCCATTAGGCGACGCTCAGAGTTCATCAATTGCTCTTCATGCTGCTTGATTTTGGTAATGTCCGTGCCCACCGACACATAGCCACCATCTTTGGTGCGTCGTTCATTCACTTGCAGCCATCGTCCATCCGTCAGCAGCACTTCATAAGCGCGGGCATGGGCCGTTTGCTCGTGATGATCAGGAATATGCATCTCAATATGCGATTGTGCACTATACTGCATAATCTCATCATAACTTATGCCAGGTTGAACGAACTCGGCAGGCAGGTCATGAAGATGTTGGAATTTAGAATTGCAGAGCACCAAGCGATTGTCGCCATCCCAAACCACAAAGGCTTCGGATATGGCCTCAACAGCATCATGAAGTCGCATTTCAGCCGTGGCATTCATCGCATCAATTGATTTTTGCTCGGTCACATCAATGGCAATGCCAACCATGCGCGGATATCCGCCGCGATCGCGCTGAACAAGCTCGGCGCGTGCTCTGATCCATATCCATTGGCCTGAGCGATGACGCAGCCGAAATTCATGATCAATTGTTCTTGTCTCTGAATCGAGCAGGCACGCAGCGATATGCGATAAATCCGCCTCATCAGGATGCCGCCATTGATTAATGTCCGCTACAGATAAAAAGCCTGTCTGCGGCTTCTGACCAAGCATTTCAAACATGGAGGCCGACCAGTGAATGCGTCCTGTTGCCAAATCCCAATCCCATAATCCGCAATGGCCGCGCGTCAACGCTGTATTGATGCGATTGTTGAGCTGATCAAAGGATTGCATGGTTTCTTTGGTGCTCACACTCTGGCGCCAATAGACCAAGATCAATGTCAAAGTGACCAGACCCAGAGCCGCGATGAGACCCATAAGTCGCACAGAGCTCTCCTGCCAATCGGCAAGCGCCTCTTGAATGGGCTGATACACGATCAGAGTTCCAAAGGGCGAAGCCAGATCGCGCTGGCTGAAAAGAATCTCAACACTATTGGAGAGGACAAGGCTCTGACTGCCCGAAGCCTGCGCATTGGAGTTTGCGAGACTTGCTTTAGAGCTTGTGGCTTTGGCAAGAAGCTCTGTAGCCTGTGGTTCAAATGCATTTGCGCTTGGTACAGAGACGATAATTTTCCCGTCCGCATCGCTGATCAGAACATGCCGGCCTTGCTGAGTGACTTGGCCCGGCAATGTCATGCTGGGTGCTTTTGCAGGTGACGGGCTTGTGGCGTTCAGAGGTGCGCGCTCTGCCTCATGGGCGATGACATCTGTTAACAGGTCGAGTGTTGCGAAGGCCTGTGTCAGGGCTTGGCTGCGTCTTGCCTGAAGATGAAACCACAGACTTGCGCTCAATCCCGCCGTGAAGATCAGCAGACACACAATCACAGTGTGATTGAAGACACGCGCCAAACCTGGCGAGCCCAGAGAAAAGGCCGACGATTGAACCGCCGCGCTCATCTGCTCTAAAGTTGCCTCGTCGCCAAATTGCGCGCGAGCAATATCGTTGGCTGCGTTAGCACGCGCCATGGTTGGCCCCCTCGATGTTTGCGTCATCGGGGCCATGTGCCGCATCGCCCCGAATCACTCCCATCTGAATCCTCTCGGGGTGATTTGTCCACAGATTAATGAAAGGTTACAAAAATTTTTTGAGGTCGGCCCAAGGCTTGGTTCAAGGCTTGGAGGTCAGCCCACCACAAGGTTGAACCAAGACAAGCTTATCCCTCTCCCCAAAGGTCTTTCCTCAGGGCTCAGCATCGTGCGGGTCGAGTTTGTTATATGTGCGGCAGCCCCCAAACTGGGCTGCGGCTGTCTATGCCAAAGAGCGCTCGACAATGTCGCGCAGATCCGTGGATAGCGCGCCGGCGCTTTGCACGCGCAGGAGGGCCTGGCGAGCCGCCTGCTGACGTTGGGGTTCCAGAATCTTCCAGCTCTTGAACGCAACTAATAAGCGGGCAGTCACTTGCGCATTGGTCTTGTCAATGTCGATCACCAGCTGGCTTAGAAAATCATAACCCGAGCCATCAAGGGCGTTAAAGCAGGTGGGATTGGCCATAGCAAAAGTACCCACAAGAGCGCGCAAGCGATTAGGGTTGGAGACGGAGAAAGCAGGATGTGCCATCAAAGCGCGCACCCGCTCCAATGTTTCGCTTTCGGGAATCATCGCTTGCAGCGCAAACCATTTATCGATCACCAGAGGATCATCGGCAAAGCTGGCGTAAAATTCGGCCAGTGCCTCATCGCGCAAGTCTCCTTTGACGCTGGTCAGTGCCGAGAGCGCTGCAAAGCGATTGGTCATATCTTTGGACTGTCGAAAGATCTGCATTGCGCGCGGGCCATATTTGGCGCCATCAAGTGTGATCAGATAATCTAAAGCGAGCGCCGCCAGAGAGCGGCGGCCTGAGCCCTCAGCATCAGGCTTAAAGGGCGCTTCGACAGAACTCTGATCAAGGATTGCGACGAGCTGTGCCTCAAGCGCAGTGCCAATGTCGCGTTTCAATGATTGCCGGGCCTGACGAATGGCATCAGGATCAACATCCCTAGCTATATCAAGCGCCAGATCCTGTTCGCTGGGCAGACTTAACGCCTGCGCAACAAAGGCCGGATCATAATTGCCTTTCAGTAAGCTTGACATTGCGGCGGTGAAGTGAGGATCGCTGATCGCCTGTTGGCCAGAGCGAATCTGTAAGACGGACTCCATCAGCAATTGCGTGGCATAACTTTGCGCTGCCTGCCATCGATTGAATGTGTCTGAATCATGCGCCAACAAAACCAAAAGATCTTCGCGGCTGACATCGCTGTTCAGCACGACAGGCGCTGAAAACTGCCGCAGCATTGATAAAATTGGCCTGTGCGGCATGCCTTGAAAGACAATCTTGCGTTGGCTTTGGCTCAATTCCAGAATGCCGGTTGCAAGTTCTTGCGCACTCGCATCATCGCTGATGAGAGGGAGGGCTGCGCCTTCAGCGCTGATCAAGCCCATATGCAAGGGAATGAGCAGGGGGCTTTTATCAGCCTGCCCGGGTGTGGGTGCCGTGCTTTGGCTGAGCTCCAGCGTAAACCTCTGCTGGCTCTGGTCATAATGTGTGCTGACGCGCACCTTAGGCGTGCCCGCCTGCTGATACCATCGCATGAAATGACTCAGATCCCGCCCGCTCACCTCGGCAAAGCAGCGAATGAAATCTTCGACAATCGCTGCTTGGCCATCATGACGAGCAAAATAGAGATTCATGCCCGCTCTGAAGTGATCCGCGCCAATGAGGGTTTTGAGCATGCGAACAACTTCAGCGCCCTTCTCATAGACGGTGGGCGTGTAGAAATTATTGATTTCGGTATACGCCTCGGGCCGCACATTATGCGCCAGCGGACCAGCATCTTCGCTGAATTGCTGAGAGCGCAACGCCTTCACATCGCCAATGCGGCGCACAGCGCGTGATCTTTGATCTGCGGAGAATTCCTGATCACGAAAGACAGTCAAACCTTCTTTGAGGCAGAGCTGAAACCAATCGCGGCAGGTGATACGATTGCCAGTCCAATTGTGAAAATATTCATGCGCAATGATGGCTTCAATGTTGATGTAATCTGCATCTGTCGCAGTTTCTGGAAGGGCCAAGACATATTTGTCATTAAAAATATTCAGGCCCTTATTCTCCATC
>CAIVAX010000134.1 GCA_903903935.1 uncultured Hyphomicrobiales bacterium
GCTCTCGCGCAACAGCGCATTCAGCCAACCCACATTGGGGCTGAGAATGAGCATCCAGGCCATTGTTGTCAGCAGGCCAGGCAGAGCGAAGGTGAGGAGCGTGAAGCCATGGAAGAGATCGCGCCCGGGCATATCGGTGCGCTCAACCGCCCAAGCCACCAGACCACCCATGAGAATGGTCAGCGCTGATCCGCCCGCTGCAAAGACAAAGGAGTTCCAGATCAGCAGAAGGATGCGCGAGCTTGAATAGGCGTCCTTGAAATTCTCGAGCGTCAAATCGCCCGGTCCATAGATTGTGTCTTCACTAAAGGCGGTCATCAGCAAAGCGCCCAGCGGCACCAGCAAGAGCCAGATGGTGAGAAGGATGCTGCCAATCGCAATCAAGCGGGGCCAAGAAAGCCAAGAGAATAGCTCTCGTGGCGTTGACCCCGACCTCACGCTGTGAACCACCTGCCCTGAACCTGCCAATCCTACCTCCTCTGGGACCGGCTGGTCCTATACATCACATTTGCGTAATGGCTCATTTCGGATTGAGCAATTCCTGAGTGATCTTCGACCATTTCCTCTCATCTTCATTATTGAAAACAATGTTGATGATTTTGCGATCGCCATGCTTGGTGATGGCATCAGGCGGATTTGGCGTCACATCGGGGCGCACAGGCAAACGGCCCTGCGTGGTCATCTGTGTCTGTGCTTCCTTGCTGATCAAGAAGTTTGCCGCCAGCAAAGCGGACTTGGGATGAGCGGCCCGCACACTCACGCCCATCTGACCAAAGAAAATCGCCATAGGATCCATGCCCCAATAGTCTGTCGGGCCACCAGCCAATTTCACATTGATGGTGAGATTGGAATAATTGTTGAGTGTGATCGCATATTCGCCAATGCCAATGGCGCGAGCCAGCGCCAAATGCCCATCAACATGCACAGGCTTCAAGGTCTGCACCAGATCCTTGATCAGCTTGCGGGCTTTGTCTTCGCCATAATATTGAAACATGGCATAGACCCATTGCGAATCATTGGGGTCCATTCCCACTTTGCCAGCCCATTCGGGATGTTTGAGAAAATCCTCATAAGTCTTGGGCAATTGGTCGGCGCTGATCAGCTTGGTGTTATAAGCGGGTGAATTGTAATTGGCATAGACACCATGCCAACGCTTAGCTGGGTCAACAGCTTGCGGGATGATTTGTTTTGCACCTGGCAAATCTACGGGTGCGAGAAATTCGGCAGGTAATTTGCTCACTGCGGTCGTGACAACAATATCCCATGTCTTTTGCTGAGCGCGAGCTTCCAAAGCAATGCGGCTGAGCAAGCCCGTATCGGATGAGCGCACATAATTGACCTTGATGCCGGTGGAATCTTCAAACAATTTCCACAGCGGCAAAGCCTCTTGCTCATTCATCGAGCCATAGACTGTTAGCTCACCTTCAGCTTTGGCCGCGGCAATCTGTTCGGCGCTTGCCCAACTGGGGGCCTGCGCTTGAACATGAGTCGCAGCCGAAAAAAGTGTCCCCAGCGCATAAACAGCAGCAAGGCCAAAACGTGATAAGTGCATGAAACCCTCCCTATCGATTGAGATGATCAAAGCACATTCTGGGGCCTATCGACAATATCCCAATGCCTTTGCCGGCCTTCAAATGTTGATTAAGGTCCGTTTATCGGGAGGCCGGGGGCACAATCCCCATAAAGAGGCCGATACGGTCTTGATTGCCACCTCTCAGGGGGCGCTCAAAGCGTTCAATCGCCGTAATCGGCTGGCCGGCCACGCGCTGATCATCAAGCAATTTTACTGGTGAAACAACCAGCGCCCCCCGGAGTTTGACGTCCTCAAGATTGATCCACGGCGAGTCCTGCGTCGAATTATTCTCCAACACCCGAACCCGATAAGGCAAATCAAAGACGATAGAGCCTGCCGCTTGCCGGCCTCTCTGATCGCCAAAACTTACAATGAAAGGAATAGGGCCGGGCTGACTCTGGTTCCATTTTTCTTGCGCCATCTGAGCTAATGCCCGCCCATTAATTTCTGGATACCTGGGCTGGGCTGGCGTAAGCGGCGCCACAAGGCGCACGGCGACATAAATCATTCCAACACATGCCATGAGGGGAAATATGAATCCCCAATTGCGTGGCGTTGAGCGCTCAAGTGCCAAAGCGGCAATGCGGCCCCATAAAAGCACAAAGGACATAGAGATTGGCGTGAGCCACAACAAGCGCGGACGTATGCCTAAGGGCACAAACAGAATGATCAAGAGAATTGGGCCCAAAGCAGCCGTGGCGACAAACAGATCAAAGCGTGAGTTAGGAAGGCAGTTAAGAAATTTTTCCAAGCCTGATCGCAAAGCCTGCCAGCCCAAAAGGACAGTGAGAATGCCGGCGATGATCAGATTATATAGCAGGGCATCAAGAGCAAACTCGCCCATATAGCTCATGCGTCGCAGAAGATTGCCACCCTCTGCGCGCATGGCAAAACTGATTGTCGATGCGCCCTTGGCAAAGCTGTCTACTAAATGCGGCAGCACAACCGCCAAACCGACCAATGCGGCAATCCAAGGGCCAGACGTTTTTAACTGTGCCCGCCAGACGGGAACAATGAAGAACAAGAGACCCAGAGGCGCGACCAAATGAAAGATGGCATATTTGGCCCAGACTCCAAGGCCAACCGCCAGTCCAAAGCCAATCCAATAGCGCTTCTGCCCCGTTTCAAAAGCCAGCCAGCTCGTCAACAAGGTCAGCGCCCAAAAGGGCGTGACACCTAAATTGTGATTGACCTGCAGGGGAATGTAAGTGGCAAAGGGCAGTAGAATAAAGGCGAGGGCGGCGGGCACAAACCCCGCTGCATTATCGCTTCTGCGCAGCAATCGGCCAATGATCAGCAGGCCAGAGAGCATGAACAGCTGACCCAAAGCAAACAAAGCGACATAGCGCAAGGCGCCAAAGCGCCAGGTCAAACCGGTCAGCCAAGTTGAAAGCGGAGGATGGCGAAGATAGGAGATTTGCCATTCAGGCCC
>CAIVAX010000135.1 GCA_903903935.1 uncultured Hyphomicrobiales bacterium
ACAAAAGCGCCTGTAATCGCAGCCGTGCGTGTGCCGCCATCAGCCTGAATCACATCGCAATCCAGCGTGATTTGTTTTTCACCCAAGGCCTGCAAATCAACCACAGCGCGCAGACTGCGACCAATCAGGCGTTGAATTTCTTGCGTGCGCCCGGACGGCTTGCCCGCATTCACCTCGCGCTTGGTGCGCGAATTGGTGGCGCGCGGCAACATGGAATATTCAGCTGTGATCCAGCCGCGACCCTGTCCACGCAGCCACATGGGCGGCTTATCTTCAAGCGAGGCCGTGCACAGAACATGCGTATTGCCAAATTTGACGAAGCACGATCCCTCCGCATAACGCGCAACCGCCCGTTCCAGGCTGACTTGCCGCATTTCATTGGGAGCGCGTTTTGACGGTCGCATGATCATTCCTTGGTTGAGTATCATGCGCTTCTAGGATCTTCCGCGCAGAGAGGCAAGGCCAGAGGGCCGAGCCGCTTTAGCGAAACAATTCGTTGTAAATCTCGTCGGAGCGTTTCTCCATCGAGTCCAACAAACTTGGGCCAACAAAATTGATTGGCACTTTGGCCAAATGCGGATCGACCTGCGCAACAACATCAGAGGCGGGCACACCCGGATGGGCGGGAAAGAGTCCCGCTTTTGAGAAGACAGCCTGTCCTTCCTTGGAGAGGATGAAATCAACCAATAACATTGCGGCATGGGGATGTTTGATTCCCTTGGGAATGGAAATCGTTGATGCCGTGCTGGGCACGGGATCGAGCAATTTTGCATTCACCGGCGCGCCCTGCGCTGCAGAGATCACCGGGAAATGCGCGAACACATTCACAGCCAAAGCATATTCACCTGCCATCACACGATCAACCAAAGTGCGGGCGCTGCCGGAGCCAAAATTGACGATCTTTTGCTGAGAGAGCTTTTTGAAATAATCCATCGCCCGCTCCTCGCCCCAAGCCAGGCGCAGATTGGTGAGGAACAGGGATGTGCCGCTGGCCGATTCAATGCGCCAGGCAATCTTGCCCTTCCATTTGGGATCGAGCAGATCTTCGAAGCTTTGTGGCACCTGATCCTTGGGAACCAATTTGGTATTATAGGCCATTGCAAAATAGCTCAGCCGCGTGGGCGCTGTGAGCCCTTTGGGATCAAGCAGACCCTTGGGCAATTCCTCGCTTTTGGGGGAATAAAACGGCTGCACAAGGTCAGCTGCTTGCGCCATTTCGCCAACGCCCGTGCCTTCAATGACATCGCCGACGACATTATTGGCCCTGATCTCAGCGCTCGTCTTGGCTAAAATGGCTTCTGATTCACCGCGCCAGAAGGTCATTTTCACAAACGGATATTTAGCCTGAAAGGCCTCAGCCATTGGGCGCAACGCGACATTCACCACCAGCCCTGTATAAAGGACAACTTGCCCTTCCTGTCTGGCTCCATCAAGAACGCGCTTGTCGCGGTCACCACCGCGATAGGTGAGAATATCTTGTGAAGGTGTCTGAGCCAGAGCATATCCTTGCCAAGACCACGACAAGCCCAACACCGCAAAACTCAGTGCTGCCCATGTCCGTTGATAGCTACCTGACTCCATAATGTCCCCCATCTCTGTATGGCTGACTTGATCTGTTATTTCAGCCTTTTGCGGCAGATTATGCGGATCTCGCACTCCTGTCCATATGGGGATTGGGCAAGTCCCCCATCTTGTTTGACAGCCTGAAACATGTGTATGATCGGGGCAATCAAAGAGATAATCCTAAGGGGGATAGACCCATGCAGATCCAGAACGTGGCGATCTTGCCATGCCATATGCCGCAATCGGATCCTAAATGGCGGTTTTCAATTCATGCCAATCGTGTCTCAAAGGGCTGGCTGGTCGAGCTCACCGGCGCTGATGGCAATATTGGTTATGGCTATGCCTCCGCCACCCGCCATATGGGTGCCAATAGCGAAGGGCTCAAAGGCACTCTGGATGATTTTGCCAAATTGCTGGTGGGGCGCGATTCTGCCGATGTGGAAGATATTCTCGTCACGCTCGATCATCATCTCAAGGGCATGAATCAGGCCAAGGCCGCGATTGATTGCGCGCTGCATGAGCTCAATGCCCGCTCGCTCAATGTGCCGCTCTATCATTTGTTCGGTGGCAAGCGGCGCGATCGCTTGCCGGTGATGCGCGTGCTCTCGCTCAAACAGCCCGATGAAATGGCTCAAAAGGGTCTGGAGCTGGTCGCAGCTGGCTACACACATATCAAGATCAAGGTTGAGGGCGATGTGGCGATTGATAGCGCAAGGGTCAAAGCCATTCGCGATGCCGTGGGTCCCGATATACGTTTGATCATCGATGCCAATCAGGCGTTCAAACCCAAAGAGGCGATTTTATTGGCGCAAAAGGTTGTTGATCAGCGCGTCGAAATTTTCGAGCAGCCCTGCAAATCGGATGATTATGCCGGCTTGAAACTGGTCACCCAAAATTCGCCCATTGCGATTGAAGCTGATGAAAGCGCTGGTTCCTTGCATGAGGTGATGCAATTGGTCGCCCATCGCATTGTCGATATGGTCAGCCT
>CAIVAX010000136.1 GCA_903903935.1 uncultured Hyphomicrobiales bacterium
ATCTGCCGTCGCCAAGCGATGAGCCCGGCTGTTGATCCATCGAGATCCTGTGTTGAGGCCAATTCATCCGCAACAATGGGCGCAAGGCGCGAATATAATTCCTTGCCCAATTCGACGCCCCATTGATCAAAGGGATTGATGTTCCAAATAGCGGCCTGCACAAAAGTTCTATGCTCATAAAGCGCCACCAATCTGCCCAATGTGCGCGGATCCAGTCGCTTATAGAGCAGAGTGCTTGAGGGGCGATTGCCGGCAAAGGTTTTGTGGGCTGCCAAAGCGTCAATCTCGTTTTCGGTGAGATTGCTTTTGGCTAAAAGCTGTTTGACCTCGTCGAGCGAGCGCCCGCGCATTAAGGCTTCTGATTGGGCCAAGCAATTGGCAATCAGCAGATCATGATGATGCTCATCGGCCATCACAGGCTGTGCGGCGAGGAGGAAATCAACCGGCACAAGAGTGGTGCCTTGATGCAGCATTTGGAAAAAAGCATGCTGGCCATTGGTGCCAGGTTCGCCCCATATAATAGGAGCCGTGGCCAGTTGCACGCTTTGACCGCTGCGCGTGACAGATTTGCCGTTCGATTCCATATCCAATTGCTGCAAATAGGCGGGAAAGCGCGCTAAGCGATGATCATAGGGAATGACGGCATGGGCGGGATAATTCCAGATATTGCGATACCAGACCGCTAATAGCCCCATCAGAACGGGAATATTGTCTTGCAAGGGGGCGGTTTCAAAATGCTGGTCCATGTCCTGCCCGCCTTGCAGGAATTCCTCGAAATGACGTGGGCCAATGGCAATGGCAAGCGCCAGTCCAATTGAGGACCAGAGCGAATAGCGACCGCCCACCCAATCCCAAAATCCGAAGATGCGATCAGCGGGAATGCCAAAATCTTCGACAAGATCACGGCGTGTGGAGACGGCAATAAAATGCTTCCCAATGCTCTCTTCACCCAAAGCTTCAGCCATAAAGCGCCGCGCTGAGCGCGCATTGGTCATTGTCTCTTGGGTGGTGAAGGTTTTGGATGAGATGATGAATAAGGTCTGGGCGGGATCGATTTGCGCTAAAGTCTCGGAAAGATCTGCGCCATCGACATTGGAGACAAAATGCGTGCGAATGCCTGCATTGCCAAAGGTGCTCAAAGCGCGCGCCGCCATAGCGGGGCCTAAATCAGAGCCGCCAATGCCAATATTCACGACATCCGAAAACATGGCGCCTGATGAGCCAACAATCGTGCCATCGCGCACGCCTGCGGCAAAGTCCAACATTTTGCGCCGTGCTGCCAATACGTCCGGCATCACATTCTGGCCATCGACAAAATAGGCTCTGCCTGTCCTATTGCGCAGCGCCATATGCAGTGCAGCGCGGCCCTCGGTGGAATTGACTTTGGCACCTGAGAACAGATCGGCCCTTGCCTCTTCGAGGCCGCAGGCGCGGGCGAGATGGAGCAAATGCGCCAAAGTGGCATCGGTGATCATATGTTTGGAATAATCAAACAAAAGATCATCCAGCTGGACCTGAAAGCGGCCAAAACGGGCGGGGTCTTCGGCAAACAGATCAACCATTCGCCGATGCGCGATTTCGATGCGATGGGCCTCGAGGGCTGAAAATGCGGCGGCGATTGGTGGCGAGGTCATCGCGACTCCTTTAGGTCTGTGTGGACAATCTAGCGCCAGTTCAACAAAAAATCATTGCCAGTCTCGTAATTGCCCAAGTGGGTACGATTTTGGCAGATGAAGGGTTTATCCTCAGGCCAAGAGGGTTTATCAGCGGGTCAGGAAAAGTTTATCACGCAAAATTTATCACGTAGGGTCCATGGCGCCGCCTCTTCTCACGCTTCAATCGATAACTCTCACTCTGGGAGGCAAGCCCTTGCTGGAGGGTGCCGAATTATCGGTTTCGCAGGGTGAGCGCTTGGCTTTGGTCGGGCGTAATGGCTCGGGCAAATCCACACTTTTGCGCATAGCCGCCGGGGAAATTCAGCCCGATGGCGGCAAACGCTTTTTCCAGCCCGATGCCAGCGTGCGCTATCTGGCGCAAGAGCCCGATCTGTCCGCCTATCAAACCGTGCTGGCTTATGTGGAAGCTGGGCTTGGGCCCAATGATGATGAATATCGTGCCCGTTA
>CAIVAX010000137.1 GCA_903903935.1 uncultured Hyphomicrobiales bacterium
ATCATCATCTTCCGCTTCCGACCTTGTGCTTGATTGTCTGGTGATTGGAGCTGGCCCGGCGGGGCTGACTGCAGCCTATCAGCTCACCAAGGCCGAACAGCAAGTACTGGTGATCGAGCAAGATCCCATCCATGTGGGGGGCATTAGCCGCACGGTTAATTATAAGGATTATCTCTTCGACATTGGCGGCCACAGATTTTTCTCCAAGTCCAAAGAGGTGATGGAGCTGTGGGAAGAGATTCTGCCCGACGATTTCATTGAGCGCCCGCGGCTGTCGCGTATTTTCTATGATGGCAAATTCTATTCCTATCCGCTCAATGGGCTTGAGGCTTTGCGCAATCTGGGGCTGATCGAAAGCGCTCTGTGCATGTTGTCTTATGCCTATGCGCGGATGAAGCCGATTCAAGATCCCAAAACTTTTCATCAATGGGTGCGCAATCAATTTGGCGAGCGCTTGTTCTCGATCTTTTTCAAAACCTATACAGAAAAAGTCTGGGGCATGAGCTGTGATGAGATCTCCTCCGATTGGGCGGCGCAGCGCATCAAGGGGCTCAATCTGGGCTCGGCGGTGCTCCATGCGCTCACGCGCTCCTTGCGCGGCAAAACGCCAGCAGCGCCAGGCGCGCCCGTCATCAAAACGTTGATTGAATCTTTTCGCTATCCGCGCAAAGGCCCTGGCATGTTGTGGGAGGCCTGTGCGACGAAGATCAAGGCGCAGGGCGACCAGATTATTATGGGCACAGCTCTGGAAAGCTTGGAGCGCAATGCTCTTTCGGGATTATGGACGGTGACGGCTGTTGCACAAGATGGCCAGCGCAAAAGCTGGCAGGCCCGCAATGTGATTTCCTCTGCGCCCATCACTCATTTAATGGCCGCCCTCACACCCACGCCCATTTCGCTCTTGCATGCGCGCAATCTTAAATATCGTGATTTTCTTACTGTCGCTTTGATCGCGCGCAGTGATCGCAATTTCCCTGACAATTGGGTTTATATTCATGATCCCTCGGTCAAGGTTGGGCGCGTGCAGAATTTCCGTTCTTGGTCGCCAGAATTGGTGCCGCAAGAGGGCATGACCTGTCTGGGGCTGGAATATTTCTGCTTTGAAGGTGATGGGCTCTGGGCGGCTCCCGATCAGGAGTTGGTTGAACTCGCCAAAGCGGAAATTGAAAAAATTGGCCTGATCAGCGCCAGTGATGTGGTGGATGCCTGTGTTGTGCGGCAGGCCAAAGCCTATCCTGTCTATGATGATCATTATCGCCAGCATGTGGAGACAGTGCAGCGCGATGTGCGGCTCAATTATCCCAATCTGCATTTGGTTGGGCGCAATGGCATGCACAAATACAATAATCAGGATCATGCGATGATGACCGCCATGCTCACTGTGCGCAATATTCTGGCCGGTGAAGAGATCTATGATATTTGGGCGGTCAATGAGGATGCCGAATATCATGAGGCGGGCGGCTCGGGCGAGCAGGAAGCGCTCCAATCCGTCCGGCTGGTGCCTCGCAAGGTGGCGTGAGAGTTTTTCTGGCCTTGGGAAGATCGTGCTTTATGATGTAGTCCACAGGCTGAGGGCAAGTCTCTAGGGGGTAGGGCCCTCGGCTTTGGAAAATTCATATATATTTCATAAAAATGTCATGATTCGTGCTGCACCTATTGAGCGTATGCGCGGCAGAATTTTTATGGAATTGCTATGTTACCCAAGTCGCCAACGTTACCCAAGTCGCCAATGTCACTCAAGTCGGGAATGTTACCCAAGTCGTCAAGGACTCGACTTGATTTAGATAGCGTCCCGCAGGTCTCCTCATTGGCGTGCAAGATCGTCTGTGGTGCTTTGTCTTTGCTTTTTTTCTCAGTGGATTTGGGATGAAGAATGCCCAAACTTGATGACAAGCCCGTCCAGGATAAGCGCCAACAAATTGCCGCACTGCCTTATCGTGCCCATAAGGGCTTTGAGGTTCTTATTTTGACATCTAGGGAAACTGGGCGCTGGATCATTCCCAAAGGTTGGCCAATTAAGGGCAAGACCTTGGCTTTGTCAGCTGCCCGCGAGGCCTATGAAGAAGCAGGGGTCATTGGGACGATTTCTGAAAAGCCCATTGGGGACTATCACTATCACAAGCGCAAGAAGAATGGCGCCACGCAATTATGCAGGGTCAGCGTCTATCCCATGTTGGTGCTCGAGCAGCGCAGAAATTGGCCTGAGAAAAAGCAGCGCATCACGCGATGGGTGGCTTTGAAAGAGGCAAGTCAATTGGTTCACGAGCCAGAACTAAAGGCTTTGATCTTGAACTTTAAACTCTGATCCAGATTTTCAAACTCTTCCCCTCAGCAAGCCGCTAATTGCTGAGGTGAGCGGCCTCACGCCCGGCTTGCAGGCTGAACACAATATTGCGTGTTTGGCCCGTGCAAGAGGGGTAATTATGGAAGAACAATCCCATAATATCGCCTGATGCATACAGGCCACGAATGGGCCTATTTGCGGTGTTGAGCACTTGCGCTTTCTCATTCACGCCAAGACCACCAAATGAGAAGGTAATGCCACCGCGCACCGGATAAGCCCGATAGGGGGCTTCATCGAGCTTGCGGGCCCAATTGGATTTAGGCGGTTGCAGTCCGCGTGTGCCTCTGCCATCGAGTTTGGAGGGCTGATAGGGCACGTCTTCCATCACGCTGGCATTGAAGCTGGCAATGGTATGCGCGAGGAGTTCTGGATTGAGACCGATTTTGCCGGCCAATTCCTCAATCGTATTGGCTTCTTCAAAGGTGGCTTCATAATCGGGGCCGTGTCGGAATTTGGCGATCCCCTTTTTGTCATACAGTTGAAAGGCAATGCCGCCGGGCTGTTTGCGCACGGCATGGCCTGTCTTGGCATAGGTATAAGAATGGAAGGCCTCGCCTTCATCATAAAACCGCTGCGCCAGAGCATTAACTGTAATGCCATGACAATAATCATAGCGGTTCATTGTATTGCCGCGACCATCGGCATGAACGGGCGTTTCAAAATTAGGGGCGGCCGCATCAATGGGGCTGGCATGAGCGCCTTGCCAATGGCCGGCCGCCTTGGCGCCGAGCGCGAGAAACATTTGCAGCACTTCGCCCGTATTATGCTTGCTGCCGCGCACTTTCATCAAATCAGCATTTTCGCCCAAATAACGGGCGCGCATTTCAGGGCTCGCTTGAAACCCACCGGCGCAGGTAATCAGCGAGGGGGCGAAGAGATCATAATCCTCATCGGGTGTTGAGACGCGCACGCCATCCACATGCCTTGCATTGCCGTGGATCATCGAGACGGAGGAGTCAAAGCTAATCTCTATGCCCATGTTTTGCGCAATGGCGCGCCATTGCTGCAATTGACCAAGACCACCACCTTGGGGCTGAATCACGCGTCCCGGCTCGAAGAAATGGCGCCCATTTTGGGTGAGATATTTTTCATGGGTCCATTTGATCCCCATTTTAAGCATCCAATGCACAGATTCATTGGAGCGCTTGACCAGAGCATTGGCAAGATCAGGATCAATCAGGCCTTGAGTAACGCGCATGAGGTCAGCCAGAAATTGCTCATGCGTATAGGGCGGGATTTCCATCGCCTCAAACAATGCCGGATCAAGATCGGGCAGAAAGGCGCGGATTTCTTCCTTGCCCGAATGGCAGAAGCGAAAGCCTGTATGCGAATAGCGGGCATTGCCGCCATATTCACTCTCAGGGGCTTTTTCCAACATCACCACGCGATCAGCGCCAGACTCTTTGGCCGAGACAGCCGATTCAAAGGCAGCACTGCCGCCGCCAATTATAATGACATCACACTGAGTCTGTCTGATCATGTCTGTTTCCCCCATAGGTTCAGCGCTGTTCTTGGGTCCGGCTCTTTTCTTATGAGCTTATTATGATCACAGGCGGGGGGCTGTAAAGTCATCCGCTCGGGGGCTATGAGGCTTAGGATCAGAATTGCAGAAAATTAATTTGTCAGGTCTGAACCCGGTCTGTATCGAAGAGGCAGCGGATCAGATCAGCCCATCTCTTGCAGGGGGTGGATTGGTCATCAATGCCGATGCTGTCAAATGCCTATCCTTGGAGGGGTCAGATCATGCGATCACTTGTGATGAAATTTGCAACTCCGCTCATTGTTGGTCTGTTTCTGGTCTCCTTGATTTCCGGCATTGCCTTGTTTGCGCATGTGGGCGGCAATCTGTTTCGCGGCATGCATATTTGGCTCAGCATGGTGCTGATCCTTCCCTTTGTTTTGCATGTGTGGAAGAATTGGCGCGCCATGACTGTTTATTTTCGCCAATGGGCGTTTGGCCTGAGTATGGTTGCCTCATTGGCAGCAGCTCTTGTTTTTGTCGCCAATGCCAATCAAGGCGGACGGCGCCAACAAGCACCGCCGACCATTGCTCTGGCGCGTCTTGTGCTTGCCGCTTCGCCTGATAAGCTCGCTCCGGCGCTTGGCTCAAATGCGGATAAGATGATCGAAAAATTGCGTGGCGCTGGTTTTGAAGCCGCAGAGGCAAATTTGTCCTTGCGCGAAATTGCGCAACGCTCTGGCAAGGAGGACATGGACGTTGTCGCCGTATTGACACGAATGAATCGCTAATCAATCGGAGAGCGCTGTGCCCATTGCAAGTTATGTCTTACCTGCCTCTCGCCAAAGCTCTCCATGGGTTGTGCTGTGTCATGCTTTTGCAGCGGATCATAGAATGTGGGATGGGCAGATTGACTGGCTGCGCCAGCATTATCATGTGCTGGGCTATGATCTGCGCGGGCACGGTCATAGCAAAATTGATACAGGTGAGAGCGCTGCAGCGGCTTGCTCCTTGCGCGATCTTGAAGATGAGGCCTTGGGCGTGATGGATCAACATGGGGTGGCTGAAGCCACTTTTATTGGTCTGTCGCTGGGCGGCAATATTGGCCTTGGC
>CAIVAX010000138.1 GCA_903903935.1 uncultured Hyphomicrobiales bacterium
GTTGTGGATTCCTATGATCTGGACGCCAAGCGCCAATTGGTCCTCATCCGCCGGGATAATACCGAACATTTGATCATGATTGGCGGCCCCAATGATGTTGTGATCGAATCAGCGCTCACTCGCGCTCATCCGGCCGCGCGCGACAATGCCCTGAGTGGTCAATCTAGCTTGCAGCCCAATTTCTCGCCCCCGGTGAATGCTGGCATT
Organism: uncultured Hyphomicrobiales bacterium; assembly: GCA_903903935.1. Classification (GTDB taxonomy): domain Bacteria; phylum Pseudomonadota; class Alphaproteobacteria; order Rhizobiales; family Beijerinckiaceae; genus Terripilifer. Next base: position 208 of record CAIVAX010000138.1, read on the forward strand.
GCGACAGCTGAAGAGGCGTCAGGCGCTTTTGCGCCGAATCTGACGGTTTCTCCGTCCTTAGGGGCCAATGCGCGCTCACCAGAAGTGCTGCAGGATCAAATGCCCTATACGCCTGAGATGGCTCAGCCCTCTGCTCCCTCGGGTGCGCCAGCCAGAGTGACGCTGCCGCCAATCAAAGCTCAGCCCTCGGCTATTCCCTCTGCGCCCATTCCCCCGCGCATGCCGCCGATGACACGGCCGGTCAGCCCTCCTGCCAGTGCTGCAAAGCCCGTCACACCCAAGCCTGTTACGTCTTCTGCGGCGCCTTTGGCATCATCCGGCGGCTCAAGAGCTGATTCGATCAAATCAGGGGCCTCCCCCACGATTGCTAGTCCACCAAGAGCGCCAGGCGTGAACATCAAGCCAGAGGTACGCAGCGAGCCGCAAGCTCCCTCTGCCCAGAGTACGTCGGCCCGGCCTAAAGCGGATGCGGCGGATGAAGCCATTGATGCTTTGGAGCAGGAAATGGCGCGATTGCTCAATCGTCCTTCAGGCGACAAGCGCTGAGCGCAGGGCTTGTATAAAATAAAGGCGGCTGATCGCCGCCTCTCAATCAATTCTTGATTGTCAGATTTAACGTGTCTTGCAGATCAATCGTCGCGATACACTTTTTCGCGTCGTTCGTGACGCTCCTGCGCTTCAATAGACAATGTAGCTATCGGGCGGGCATCCAATCGCTTTAACGAAATGGGCTCGCCTGTTTCTTCGCAATAGCCATAGGTGCCATCATCAATGCGGCTGATGGCAGCAACAATTTTAGAAATCAGTTTGCGTTGACGATCGCGGGCCCGCAATTCAATCGCCCGGTCAGTTTCGGACGAGGCTCGATCGGCAATATCAGGATGATTTTCGCTTTCACTTTGTAGAGCGATGAGTGTTTCGCGCGACTCGCGCAAAATATCATCCTTCCACGCCAGCAGCTTTTTACGAAAATAATCGCGCTGACGTTCATTCATGAAAGGCTCATCGTCGGAAGGACGATAGTCCTTATCGATCACTTTGGCCTGCGCCATTCGCTTTACACTCCCTGAGTGAAACTGCGGCCTTATAACGGTTTAGTGATGACGAAACAATGACCAGACCACAGGCTATACAAATCAAAATGAATAACCCGACACAGCCGCCTTGGCTCTGTCGGGTTTTGTGTAGCGCCGTTGACTGACTCTGGGACGAAAGGCCCAAGCTAAGCCTTTTAGGCCATAGCCTTTTTCAGGTTTTCATCGATCTTGTCGAGGAAACCCGTGGTCGAGAGCCATTTCTGATCATCCCCGACAAGGAGAGCCAAATCTTTGGTCATAAAGCCGGATTCGACAGTGTCGATGCAGACTTTTTCAAGCGTCAGGGCGAAGCGGCGGAGCTCTTCATTATTGTCAAGCTTGGCGCGATGCAGCAGGCCGCGGGTCCAGGCAAAGATCGAAGCCATCGAATTGGTGGAGGTCTCTTTACCCTGTTGATGCTGACGATAATGGCGGGTGACAGTGCCATGGGCCGCTTCTGCCTCAACGGTCTGGCCATCGGGGGTCATCAGCACGGAGGTCATCAAGCCCAGCGAGCCATAGCCTTGCGCCATTGTGTCGGATTGCACGTCGCCATCATAGTTTTTACA
>CAIVAX010000139.1 GCA_903903935.1 uncultured Hyphomicrobiales bacterium
TGGAGGACCGAGGCTTGAAGATCCAATCCTGACCCTTTAAGTAAACTGCATGAGCACTTTCCCTCCGCCGCCGCATGATCCTGTTGATTACGCGCATCGCACGCGGGTGAATATTATTGCTGGCCTTTCCATTACTGTGCTGTTGGCTCTGTTCACTTGGTCCATGCTCTGGATGGCCGAGTCTGAGCGCATGCAAAGATGTATTGCCTCGGGACGGCGGGATTGCGAAAAACTGGACATCCCGCCGCCAGAGCCAAGGCAGGGGATTTTGGTGCCAGCGCATTAAATGGATCTGCCCACAGAGCATAGCGCGTCACTTGCCTTAATCTTTCCCAGTTGACCTTGGGCTCAGTCCGTTTCACATTGTGAATAAATTATAATTCAGGAGGGGGAGAAGTGATGTCTGTGCAGAGAAAGCGCGCTGGTTTATTTGCGGCAAGTTTGCTGATCGCGATGAGTCAGGCAAGAGCAGCTGATCAGGCCTTGATTGATGCCGCCCGCAAAGAGGGCTCTGTGACTTGGTACACAACACAGATCATCAATCAATTAGCGGCCCCCGCTGCTGCGGCCTTCCAGAAGAAATATAACATCCGTGTTGATTATGTGCGTGCTGACAATAATGAAGTCATTCTGCGCCTCGGCCAAGAGGCAAAGGCCGGCAGGATTTTAGCCGATGTGTTTGATGGCACAGTGAGCAGTCCTTTGATCCGTGATGGTTTGGTGCTGCAATACCAACCAGAATCGATCAAGGACATGCCGCAAGACTATCGCGATCCCAATGGCTATTGGGTCGCCACCAATCTTTATGTGCATACGCCCGGCATGAACACGGCTCTGGTGCCCAAAGGGCAGGAGCCAAAGACGCATATGGATTTTCTCGATCCCAAATGGAAAGGCAAACTGGTTTGGGCGGGACGTCAGGCCTCTTCGGCTGCCCCGGGTTTCATCGGCGCCGTTCTGATGGAAATGGGCGATGAAAAGGGCAAGGATTATCTGCGGCAATTAGCCAAGCAGGATGTGACAGCTTTGGGTGTCTCAGCTCGTCAGGTGCTGGATCAGGTGATTGCGGGCGAGTTTCCCGTGGCGCTGAATATTTTCAACAATCACGCCACCATTAGCGCGGCGCAGGGTGCGCCCTCGGCCTGGTTGCCGATCAACCCCAGTCTGGCGGTGTTTTCGGTTGCGGGTGTGGTCAAAAATGGCCCGCATACCAATGCAGGTAAATTGCTCATCGATTTTCTGATCTCCGAAGAGGGACAGAAAATTTATCGCGATGCAGATTATATTTCCGTGCATCCCAATGTGCCGCCACGCGATCCCAATCTGCGGCCAGATGGGGTCAAGTTTAAGGCCTTCTTTGTTGGGCCCGATCAATTGGAAGACAAAGTCGCTGATTGGTGGAAGGTCTATCAGGACATCTTTCGCTAAACCAAAAAGGCCCGGAGGGATCCAGGCCTTTAGCTTTGTAAATTGATCATTGAATATTAATCATTGAGGCTATGCTAGGCGTCCCATAATCATCGAGCGCGAAGAGATAATATGTTCCCGGGATCACAATGCCGCGATCATCAGGAATTTTAAGGGGTGTGGTCTCATCGGCTTTGGTATTGCCAGGCTTAATGAGTTTGTTTGTTTTTGCGCCTGCTATGTTCAGAGGAATCCGGCGCTGATCATTGTCCACCGAATGAGATTGCGAGGTGACGCGCACCAAGACA
>CAIVAX010000140.1 GCA_903903935.1 uncultured Hyphomicrobiales bacterium
CAACCATTACGGGCGCATGGATTTTTGAATATTTTGGCTTTTTGCCCTGCGAATTATGCCTGAAACAACGCATTGCTTATTATGTCGGCGTGCCTTTGGCGATCGTCCTCTATGCTAGTCTTTCGATCCAGAGCGCACTCTTATCGCGCATTGGGTTTGCTCTGCTGAGCCTGCTCTGGTTGGCTAGCTGTGGGTTTGGCATTTATCATTCAGGCGTGGAATGGCAATTCTGGCCCGGCCCGACCGATTGCACAGGCAGCCTCACCAAAGCCTCATCCATCACCGACTTTTTACAGCAATTGGAAAACGTCAAAGTGGTGCGCTGCGATGCTGTGGGCATTCGCATTCTCGGCCTCTCGCTGGCAGGATGGAATGCTGTGATCTCCTTCAGCATGGCAATGATTGCCGCACTGGGCTTTATCAAAACCAGCGCTCAATCCTGAACAGCGGCTCAGGCCTCATCAAGCGCCAAACGCGCACGGGCACTCAGCTTTTGTGTTTCACTTTTCAATTGGCCACAGGCCGCAAGAATATCGCGCCCGCGCGGCGTGCGCACGGGGCTGGCATAGCCAGCATTGAAGACAATATCAGAAAAGCGTTCAATCGTTTCCCAATCCGAACATTCAAATTCACTGCCCGGCCATGGATTGAATGGAATGAGATTAATCTTCGCAGGAATGCCCTTGAGCAAGCGCACCAGCTCAATAGCTTCAGCCGGTGAATCATTGACGCCCTTGAGCATGACATATTCAAAAGTGATGCGCCGCGCATTGGAGACGCCGGGATAAGAGCGGCACGCGTCTAACAAATCCTTGATAGGATATTTCTTGTTGAGCGGGACCAATCTATTGCGCAATTCATCGCGCACAGCATGCAGCGAAATGGCGAGCATAGATCCAGCCCGATCACCCAAAGGCGCGATCTGCGGAACAACGCCCGATGTCGAAATGGTGATGCGCCGCTTAGATAAAGACAGGCCATCCCCATCCGCCAACACACCCACTGCTTCGCAGACATTGTCAAAATTGTACAAGGGCTCACCCATGCCCATGAAGACAATATTCGAAACCGCACGAACGCCTTCGCCAGATGGGATCAGGCCATTGCTGGGCGGTGTCTGGCCGGGAAAATCGCCCAAGCGATCGCGTGCCACAATCAATTGCTGCACAATTTCTCGCTGGGTGAGATTGCGCACCAGCTTTTGTGTCCCCGTGTGACAAAAGGTGCAGGTGAGCGTGCAGCCAACTTGGCTGGAAATGCACAGCGTGCCGCGATCGGTTTCAGGAATATAAACGCATTCAACCTCAGCGCCGCGATCCCTCTCATCAACGGGCGGAAGACGCAAAAGCCATTTGCGCGTGCCATCCAAAGAGATTTGTTCTGCTACGACCTGCGGGCGCTCCAAAGTATAATGCTGTTGCAGGCTGGCACGTAAGGGCTTGCCTATGTTCAGCATCATGTCAAAAGATGTGGCGCCCTGAAAATAAATCCAATGCCAGAGCTGCGCGACGCGCATGCGGATCTCGCGATCAGCAAGACCCAAAGACCGCAAAGCGGCAGCAAGGTCAGACCGGCTGGCGCCGACAAGAGATGTACCAAAACGGAGCTGAGCCGCTTCGTCCTTGGCAAAATGGGGATCTGTAATCGACATGCCGCCCTTATACACGAAATTGGGCACGCGCCAGAAGCTTGTTAGTCCCGCCCGGGACCTTCATTGATCTTGAACAGGCTGGGATCGGGCTTTTCGTTCAAATCCACATTGAAGAGTGAGACAATGGTTTCATAGCCTTGCGAATCAATCACCGTCCATTGCCGCAGAGCAAAGGAGACGGGATCGAAAATCAGACTGATGCGCGATGTCCCGCCAAAGGTCGCTTTATCTTCAATCAGAATATTGGTCGAATTTGCACTCGAGACCACATCCAGAACTTTGGTATCACGGGTCAGGTCCAGCTTGGTCTTGAGCAGAAATTTCAACGGCGTCTGGCCAATATAGGCCATATCCTGTGTATTCAGCCGCCGATTGCGCACCGCCACACTGCGCCCATCTGCAATGACTTCCATCACCGCTGGGGGATCATATTGGAAGCGCAGCTTGCCGGGTTTTTGTACATAGAGCTTGCCCTCGCTGCGTCTGCCATCGACGCCAATCTGGGTAAAATCGGCGACCATGGTTGTCACGCCATTGAGATAGGCATTGGCGTTTTGCACTGCCTCTTCAGGCGAGAGGGCCGAGGGCTGGGCTGGCGCCAAAGATTTGGAAATGGCGCTGGCCGCATTGGGCCGTTTGGGCGGCAATGGCACATTTGCTGGAGGCTGGCTTTTAGCCGGAGCCTGCGCAACCGGCGGCGCAACATTGGGCGCGCCCTGATTACTCGTCTGGGCACTGGCCATGGAAAGGCCAAAACAGGCACCTGCACTGATCATGAACATAAGCGCCGAGCAGAACCGCAACATCTTTCTTGCCTCTCTGCTCAGCGCATTAGACCTAATGCATGGCATTTTTGGGACGCTCACGCCTCATTGGGATCAAAGGCACCGCGATCTATGCCGCCACCCACGAGAATTTCACGTTTCCCGGCATGATTGGCGGCCCCCACCACGCCTTCGCGCTCCATGCGCTCAACCAGCGAGGCGGCCTTATTATAGCCCACGGACAAGCGGCGCTGAATATAGCTTGTCGAACATTTGCGATCACGCAGCACAATGGCCACAGCCCGATCATAAAGATCGCCTGATTCCTCAGAATCCATAGAGCCTGGACTGGCGCCATCGCCATCAAATTCGGGCTCTTCATCGGCCACAATTGTTTCCAGATATTCCGGCGCGCCCTGTGTCTTGAGATGGGAGACAACTTTTTCGACCTCTTCATCCGACACAAACGGACCATGGACGCGCGAAATACGCCCACCACCGGCCATATAGAGCATATCGCCCTGACCCAATAATTGCTCAGCGCCCTGCTCACCCAGAATGGTGCGGCTATCGATCTTGGAGGTAACCTGAAACGAAATGCGAGTGGGGAAATTCGCTTTGATCGTACCCGTGATCACATCAACCGAAGGTCTTTGTGTCGCCATGATCAGATGAATGCCCGCCGCTCGCGCCATTTGAGCCAAGCGCTGAATCGCCCCTTCAATATCCTTGCCGGCGACCATCATCAGATCGGCCATTTCATCGACAATCACCACAATATAAGGAAGGACGCTAAGTTCCATCGCCTCCTTCTCATAAATGGCTTCGCCGGTTTGCTTATCATAGCCGGTATGCACGGTGCGGCTGATCGTCTGGCCCTTGGCAGCAGCTTCCGCAACACGCGCATTAAAGCCATCAATATTGCGCACGCCAAGTTTGGACATTTTCTTATAGCGGTCTTCCATTTCGCGCACCGCCCATTTGAGCGCGACGACTGCTTTCTTAGGATCTGTCACAACGGGTGTCAGAAGATGGGGAATGCCATCATAAGCCGACAATTCCAACATTTTGGGATCAACCATGATCAGTTTGCATTCGCTCGGCTTGAGCCGATACAAAAGCGACAAGATCATTGTATTGATCGCGACTGATTTGCCAGAGCCCGTCGTGCCCGCCACCAAAAGATGCGGCATGCGGGCAAGATCCACAATCACCGGCTCGCCGCCAATGGTCTTGCCCAAAGCAATGGCCAGCTTATGGCGCGATTTCTCAAAATCTTCTGAGGCGAGAAGCTCACGCAGATAAACCGTTTCGCGCTTTTGATTGGGCAATTCAATGCCAATGGCATTGCGTCCCTGCACCACAGCCACACGCGCTGAAATCGCCGACATGGATCTGGCAATATCATCGGCCAATCCAATCACGCGCGAGGATTTAATGCCGGGCGCTGGTTCAAGTTCATAAAGTGTGACAACCGGACCCGGGCGCACATTCAGGATCTCGCCCTTGACGCCAAAATCATCCAGCACTGTTTCAAGCAAGCGGGCATTTTGCTGCAAGGCATCTTCAGAAATACGTGTGACGGCGCGTTTCTTGGGCTCTTCGAGCATGCCCAGCGGCGGCAATTCAAATTGCGATTTACCAAAGAAAGAAGGCTGAGTTTCGCGCGTCACCCTTTTACCGGGCTTTAACGCCGCTACAGAGGGAATGACCTTTGCGCCTGGCTCGTCACTAAAGCGGGCGCGATAATCCACTTCCAAAGCTTCTGGATCTTGCGCCTGACGCTCAGCAGCGCCATTGATGCGCGCAGCTTGCGGATAGGCAGGTGCAGCTGGCTGACCTGTGAAAACCGGCTCTCTGCGCTCGAATGAGGCATGATCCTCGCCGCGATAGCCAGCTGAGGCTGTTAGAGCTGCAGGCCGTGCAAAGCGTCTTTGCACAGCAGCGCGCACGCTCCAGAGCGCATGAATGACTGCGCCTATAGAGACGAAGCCAAAGCCCGGATCACTATCGCGATCCTCTTCCTCATGTTTGGGTTGATGGGTGAGGGCAGCGACGGGCCAGTCATAGTCCTCCTCATCGTCCTCATACTCATCCTCGACATCGCTCTCAAAGCCATAGCCCGATGCTGCGCTTAAAGTCAGCAAAGCAATCAGCCCCCAGATCAGACCATAAATGGCCAGAACCAGCGTCCCGCCACCCAACAATGTTTGCGGCAGATAAAGTATAGCATCGCCAATCACCCCCCCCAGACCCGTGGGCAGAGGCCAGCGATCACTGACAGGAAAAGTGGCGAGAATGGCGGAGGCACTGACACTGCCCACCAACCAGAGCAAGACACGCAATTTGACCCGCCTGAGCCTGTGCTGGCTCATCAAATGCCAGCCCCAGCAGGCTAGGGGAAATAAAATGGCGATGGAGCCAAGGCCCACAATCTGCATCACCAGATCAGCCGTAATAGCCCCTGGTGCGCCCAGAAAATTGCGGATTGGTCCTTTCGTAGCATGGTTCCAACTGGGATCTTGTGCCGACCAGGACACCAGCGCCAGCGCCATGCCGCCCGAGACCACCAAAATGCAAAACCCAATAAGTTCGGCCAGACGCCGCGCCAGAAAATCGCGCACGCTGTCGGGAATCAAATCGAAACTTGATTGGAAAGTTGTCCGCATCCGTGATCCAAAACCGCATCAAGCATCTATCCTGCCGCGCGGCAGATCGGGACAGAGTCGACGCAGTTTTCACGCTAGGGGGGGAGGGTTAACGACCACTTAACCCTATCGCCACTTAGCCCTTGGATTAGCAAAATAAGACAAAAAAATACGGCGCCGAAGCGCCGTATCCTTTTTCATTCGATCGCCATTGGGTGCGATCAAGATTGGGCTTGATCAGTAATTGTAAGCGCGCTCGCCATGCTCGGCAAGATCGAGACCCTCGCGTTCCGCATCGACTGGAACACGTAGGCCGATGACGATATCGACAAACTTGTACAGAATCGCCGATCCGACACCTGACCACACAAGCGTGGCCACCACAGCCTTGATCTGAGCCATCATCTGGTCAGCAAAGACATAGACGCCGGCATTATTGCCCGTGATGTTGGTGTAATCGGTGATGCCGATGCCACCCAGATCAGGATTGACGAGAATGCCTGTTGCCAGAGCACCCAGAATGCCACCAACACAGTGCACGCCAAACACATCGAGTGCATCGTCATAGCCAAAACCATTCTTGACGGTCGAGACAAAGAACAGACACACAGGGCTGACCACAAGACCCAGAACAATGGCGCCCATGGGACCAGCATAACCAGAGGCGGGAGTGACTGCGACCAATCCGGCAACAGCACCCGTCACCATGCCCAGCAAGGATGGCTTGCCCTTCAAAGCCCATTCCGCAAAGAGCCAGGACATAGCGGCTGCGCAAGTGGCGAGCATTGTGTTGACGAAAGCCAGAGCTGTCGTGCCATTGGCTTCGAGGTTTGAGCCCGCATTAAAGCCAAACCAACCCACCCAGAGCAAAGAAGCGCCGATCAAAGTCATGGTCAGCGAGTGAGGTGTCATGGCTTCCTTGCCATAGCCCACGCGCTTGCCCAGCATCAAACAGCCAACCAAGCCTGCGATACCAGCATTGATGTGCACCACAGTGCCGCCAGCAAAGTCGAGAGCGCCTGCCTGAGCCAGCCAGCCAGCTCCAGAGGTGACCTCATCCAATTTAGCCTGAGCGGCTGTCTTGGCTGCTGCATCGGTTGCCGCGGCAAGAGCCTTGGCCGCAGCGGCAATGTCATCGGGAGCGGCAATAGCCCAGACCCAGTGCGCAATGGGGAAGTAGATGAAGCTGACCCACAGCAGCATGAAGAGAAGAACGGCAGAAAACTTCATGCGCTCGGCAAAGGCCCCCACGATCAGCGCAGGCGTAATCATGGCAAAGGTCATCTGAAAGACCATATAGGCAAATTCAGGAACAACCACGCCATTGGAGAAGGTTGGCACTGTCGAGTCAGGCGTAATGCCCTTCAAGAAGGCTTTGCCAAATCCACCAATATAGGCTGACAAGCTGCCGCTCGTATCACCCAGGGCAATGGAATAACCAAACAGCGCCCAAAGCAAACCAGCCAGCGACACAATCATGAACACTTGTGTCAAGACAGACGCCATATTCTTGGTGCGAACCAAACCACCGTAAAATAGCGCCAGTCCGGGAATAGACATCATGAGAACGAGAACAGAGGAGACCAGCAACCAGGCTGTATCACCTTTGTTAGGAACAGCTGCAGCAGCAGCAGGCGCGGCTTCTTCTGCCAAGGCCACACCAGACATAACGGCCAAAGATGCGAGCCCAAAGCCAGCTAACCTTAAGGCCGTCTTGGGAGACGGAACGAATTTCATGGAAAACTCCTTTGACATGATCAAATGCTCACAGTGCTTCGATGTCTTTTTCGCCAGTTCTAATGCGAACGGCTTTCTCCAAAGTGCTGACGAAAATTTTTCCATCACCAATTTGGCCTGTGCGGGCCGCAGCCACGATGGCATCAACCACCGCATTTTCGAGATCTGAGGGAACGGCAACTTCAATTTTCAACTTGGGCAGAAAGCTCACGGCATATTCTGCGCCACGATAAATTTCCGTATGTCCTTTTTGGCGACCATAGCCTTTGACTTCAGTCACCGTTAATCCGTGCACGCCCACTGCGGTGAGCGCATCGCGCACCTCATCGAGCTTGAACGGCTTGATAATCGCCATCACGATTTTCATGTCGCTATCCCTTATTGGCCAGACCAGGATCAGACCCGGGCCAGCTGGTGGAGTCATGAGGCAAACCCATTTGCCGCCACGCTATGCAGAATGCTAATCAAGCTCTGTGCCAGAGCGCGGATAGATTTTTAAGTCATTGAAAAATATCAAATTTATATTTTGTGCCCGCCTAAAAAGGAATCAAATCAGAGTCATGACTAATTATTGAGCACTTCTGCGCCATGAAATGATGAAAAATTGAGCGCCTGTCACCAGTCCATGTTTTCCGCGCCTAAAGAAAAGGCCGGTCTCATGACCGGCCTTATATCTCTTAGACTCCCTCTTGAGGGGAGCCACAGATCATTGCAGGTGGAGGGCCTCGCCATGCAAAGCCACATCAAGACCTTCACGCTCTTGATCCTTAGTGACGCGCAGGCCAATCATCAGATCGATCAGCTTGAGGCAAATCCAAGTACCAATGGCGCACCACACAACAGTGACCACAACGCCGACAAATTGAATCCACAGCTGTGCAGGATTTCCTTCCAGCAGGCCAGAAATCCCTTGCGGCAGATCCGCATTGGCTGAAACAGAGGCTGTCGCAAACACCCCTGCCAGCAATGTGCCCAGAATGCCGCCTACGCCATGCACGCCAAAGACATCGAGAGAATCATCATATTTAAGCGCTTGCTTGACGTAAGTGCAGAAGAAATAGCACACAAACCCAGCCAGAATGCCAATCACTATGCCGTGCCAGGGCAATACAAAGCCAGAGGCTGGCGTAATCGTTCCCAGACCCGCAACTGCCCCAGAAATGATCCCCAGCACGGAAGGCTTGCCGCGCTGAATCCATTCAAGACCCGACCAGACAATGGCGCCTGCGCAAGCTGCCAAATGCGTTGCAAGGATAGCAAAGACAGCGCGCGAGCCCACACCCAGCGCCGAGCCGCCATTAAAGCCAAACCAGCCCACCCACAGCAATCCGGTGCCAATGACTGCCAAAGACAGATCAAAAGGCGCCATATTTTCGCGGCCATAGCCAAATCTCTGACCGATCATCACAGCCGCAACGAGTCCGCCAATACCGGCATTGATATGAACAACGGTTCCGCCGGCAAAATCCAACAGACCCATAGCCCCCAGAAAGCCGCCGCCCCAAACCCAATGGGCTGAGGGCACATAAACGACAAACAGCCACAGACAGCAGAACAGAACAAAGGCCGAAAATTTCATGCGATCAGCCACCGCGCCGCCAACCAATGCACAGGTGATGACGGCAAAGGTCATCTGATAGGTCATGAACAAAATTTCAGGAATGGTCTTGGCCAGCGGGCTGATCGTCTCCATGCCAATGCCTGCCAGAAAGACACGGCTCAAATTGCCCAAATAGGCCCCATCGCCAGAAAAGCTCAGGCTATAAGCGACGATCACCCACAAGAGAGAAACAATGGCCGTTGCAGCGGCCGATTGCGCCATAATGGCCAGCACATTCTTTTTGCGCACCATGCCCGAATAAAACAAGGCAAGGCCCGGCAAGGTCATCATCAGAACCAAGGCCGTCGCAATGATCATGAATCCTGTATCAGCCGGATCAATCCGCGCCTCTTCGGCCGCCTGAGCCAAAGAGCCAAAAGCCATGAGGTTGAGGAAACTCAAAAACAAAATCCGGAGCATTTCTATCCCATTTAGATTGGCCAGCCTACGCTGAGCATGAAACTGACGTTTTTTGAAGCAAAAAACATACCATTCTGGCTATTTCTTATACAAAGCGCATTTTCAGTAGGCAAATCAGATAGCCTCACACAAGCCTTGTTGGGCTTTGCTTATAAATTAAGCATTTCGTCGGCTTTTGTGGCTTTTTGCCTAAAATTTAATCCATTGTGGAATCATTTGATCCTGCAAAAGAACTTCCGCCGCGCTAGAATAGATTGCAAGGAGTGGGCGTGAAAGCAGACTATGACATAGTGATTGCAGGCGCTGGGCCCGTTGGTCTGGCTATGGCCCTTGCTTTATCTCAGGCTTCGGATCGCAGCCTGAAAATAGCGCTCTGCGACCCATCTTTGGGCGCCCGCAAAAATCTCGGTCGCATCTCTGCTCTGGCGCCCGCCTCCAGCAATCTGCTGATGGCATTGGGCGCTTGGGATGAATTGCAGCCGCTTGCCCAAGCCATTGAGGGCATGCAAATCAGCGATTCCCGCCCGCGCGATAGCATTCGCTTGCCTCTTTTATCCTTCGACTGTGAGCCGGCTGAAGGCCCAATTGCGCATATTCTGGCCAATGCCGACATCGAACGCGTCCTCACCCAATGGGTGGAAGATTCCGGGATTGCTCTGATTGCCACCGAAGCCATGGCGATGGACACGCACACAGGCCTCGCCGAACTTCGCTTTGCCACACGCGAGCCCCTTTATGCCCGCTTGATTATCGCGGCTGATGGCCGCCGCTCGCGTCTACGCCGCATGGCGGGGCTGACAACGATTGGCTGGGATTATCCGATCTCCGGCATTGTCGCGACGATTGGGCATGAACGCGATCATGAGGGCATAGCCCGGCAACATTTCCTGCCCGCCGGACCTTTTGCCGCTTTGCCTATGACTCAGCAGCGCTCGTCGATTGTATGGTGCGAGCCGCACCTGCGAGCGCAACATCTCATCACAGGCGCCGCCGATGAGTTCATGCAAGAACTCGAAACACGCTTTGGGTTTGAGCTGGGACACATAGAGCTGCTTGATCAGCCCGTCGTCTATCCGCTCTCACTGCAATTGGCGCGCTCATTACATTCTGAGCGCTTGGTTCTTTTGGGCGATGCGGCGCATGTCATTCACCCCATTGCCGGACAAGGACTCAATCTGGCTTTTCGCGGCGTGGCTGTGTTGGCTGAAGAAATCATCGAACAGATCAGGCTTGGACTTGATCCGGGCGCACCAGAGCCGTTGAAGAATTACGAAATGCGCAGACGGTTTGATACGCTCACCACAGGTCTGGGGATGGATGTGCTCTATCGCCTCTTTGCCAATGATCTGACCAGCCTGCGCCTCATTCGCGATCTTGGCCTTGGATTGGTGGATCGCGCGCCACGTCTAAAAAAAGCGCTGATGAAGGAAGCAGCCGGCAAAGGCGGC
>CAIVAX010000141.1 GCA_903903935.1 uncultured Hyphomicrobiales bacterium
ACCACTTCTTTGGCTGTGTAGAGCAAAGCGCTGCCATGTGACATGAGCGAGCGCGATCCAATCGTGCCATCGCCAATCAGCTTGGGACCATCAGGATCGCTGGCGCGCAGCGTAATCGTCTCAGCATCAAGGCCGAGGATGTCTGCCACCACTTCTGGAAAAGCAGTTTCATGGCCCTGACCTGAGCCGCCGGACAATGTGTATAAGGTTGGATTGCCGGACGAGCCAAATTTGATCGCCACTTCTTCCTTGGGTGCGCCGCCACCACCAGCCGGTTCAATAAAGACGCAGCACGAAATGCCGCGCAATTTGCCCCGTTTGGCAGCCTCTTGGCGCCTTGCCTCAAACCCAGCCCAATTGGAAAATTGCGCCGCTTTGTCGAGCAAGCCCACAGGATCGCCCGTGTCATATTCAACGCCAATCGGGTTCTTATAGGGAAAGGCCTCGCGTGTGATCACATTACGCCGACGAATCTCGACCCGATCAAGACCCATTTCTGCCGCCGCTTCATCGACAAGACGCTCGACCAGATAAGACACATTGGGGCGCGCCGCGCCGCGATAGGCTGTTGTGGGAGTCGTATTGGTCAAAGCCAACTTATGCAGGCCATGCACTGCAGGAATGGTGTAGAGATTGACGGCATGACCAGCAGGCGGCAGCGTATTGATGAAAGCGCCCGCGCCAGACAGATAAGCGCCGCAATTGACGATCCAGCGATGACGAATGGCGAGAAATTTGCCCTGCGCATCCAGCGCCAATTCGCCCGACATACGCGCGCCGCGCCCATGATGATCGCTGATAATTGTCTCGCTGCGTGTACCCACCCATTTCACCGGGCGCCCCACATGCTTGGCCGCCAGCAAGATTGAGCAATATTCCGTCTAGGCCTCGCTGCGCACACCACAGCCACCGCCCACATCCAGCGCATGCACCCGTAATTTATCCGCCGGCACGCCTGTGCCGCCGCTCAAAGAGGCGACCATCAGCGACATGCCCTGCGTGGGGGCGTAAATATCAAACATGCCCGTTGCGGCATCATAAGTTGCGCTGCACGCCTTGGGCTCCATCGGAGCGCCTACAAGACGCGGCATATCCACGTCTATACGCGTGATATGCGCAGCTTTGGCAAAAGCCTCATCGGTTTTTTGCTGATCGCCATATTCATATTCAAAACAGAAATTGCCGGGCACATTGGCATAAAGTTCCGGCGCGCCAGGTGCGAGAGCCGCTTTGGCATCCACAACGGCAGGCAGATCCTCATAATCAACGTGGATGAGTTCGCTGGCCTGTTGCGCAATCTCCACTGTTTCAGCAATGACGAGAGCAACTTCTTGGCCAATGAAGCGCACGCGCTCTTCAGCCAAAACTTCGCGATGCGGAATTTTGATCATGGCGCCGCCCTTGCCGGGATAGCGCACCAATTGCGGTGTGGTACCAAAGCCTGCTGCTTTGGTATCAGCGCCGGTGAGGATGGCCAGAACACCGCTCAGCGCTTTGGCTTTACTGATATCAATTCCCTTGATCCGCGCATGGGCGCGATTAGCGCGCAGATAAGCGGCATAGGCCTGATTGGGAAAATTCCAATCAGAGGTAAATGTGCCTTGACCAGTGACCAGCCGGAAATCTTCGCGGCGTCCGTGAAATGTCGCGCTCATCGTCAAACCTGCTTTGTGAAACCCAGACGCCGATAGTCGCCTAATCTGCTGCGATCGACAAGGGGCAGGGCGCGATGAGAGTGCTTTCTTCAGCTTTATTTGAGGAAATAACGCCCCTGATCATCGCGCTCCAGACCCTGATCACGCAGCTCATCGAGCTGGCGCACGATCTCGCGGCCATCTCTGCTTCCCAAAGCTGCCATCAGAGCCTCAAAGCGCTTGGGCCCGTCTTCCAGCGCAGCGCGTAAGGTGGGGAAACGCGCGCCTTCATAGGTCGGCGGGGTTGGTGTGGTCAGTTCCCATTTTGTTGCCTGCGCCATGGGCCATGTCAGATCATAACCAGCCTTGGCACCTGTGGGCGAGCCATGCAGCGAGGGATCGAGCGGAGACAGCCGCACGCCTGAGACAATGATCAGATCTTTGTCGGGCTGAAAACGTGTGCCGAGCGCCCATTCCATTTGCTCATTGGAGAAAATGTCAATGTCCGGATCCACCACAAAGGCATTCTTCACCCCAACACTGCCCAGCACTGTGTAGAGCGCGGTGCGCGCCTCGCCAGGATAACGCTGACGCAAAGAAATGCGCACGCTCATCGAGCCGCCAGACGCAACCGGCGCATAAACAGCAACAGGTTCGCGCACCACTGGCTTGAGCGCTTCCCACACATTGAGCTCAGCGCGCAAAGCCTCGAGATTGGATGTGTCGGTCATATCCATGCGATTGCCGCTAATGGTCGCGGTGAGAAATAAAGCATCGCGACGATGGGTGATGGCCGTCACATGAAAGACGGGATTCATCTTCACCCCGCCATAATAGCCCAGATATTCTCCATAGGGCCCTTCTTTCTCGACATAGCCGCGCTCATCCAAATAGCCCTCGATGACCATTTCCGCATCCGCAGGCACGCGAATATCGCTGGTGAGACATTTGACCACTGGCAGGGGCGCAGCGCGCAAGCTTGAGACAAGACCAAGCTCATCCACCGGCACGCGCATGGTCGATGAGACCAGATCAATGGGATGACCGCCAACCACAAAGGCAATTGGTAGCCTCTCCTTGCGCGCACTCGCGGCCATATAAATCGCGCGCAAATCGCTGGGGGCATTCAGATCCACACCCGCTTCGCGCTTGCCGCGCAGCATTAAGCGACGATAGCCTGAATTGGTGAGTCCTGTAGCTGGATCAATAACAAAATCCACGGCCGCCATATAGGGCGCCCCATCTGCGGCATGTTGCAAATGAATGGGCAATTGCGTGAGATCGAGTGCATCGCCGGTGATCACCACTTGCTGAATGGGCGCTTCTTCGCGCGTCAGTTCCACAATCTCGGGCTTTAAGCGCAGACGTCTTTGCATTTCCAGCGCCACTTGGCGCGGCTCGACACCAAAGGCCAGAGCCAAGCGGCTGCGCGCGGCGACCACATTGCCCACGAGCTCTTGTTTGTCTTTGCCGACATTGCGAAACCAAACGGCTTTGGGATTGCCCTGCATGATCGCAGCCAGATCAGCAAAGTCGCAGGGCTCATCATGAATATCCACTTCATCCACAGCGCTGAGGCTTTCAATAAAACGGCGCAGACGAAATTGATCGAGATCAAGATTGGTTTTGCTCATGGCTTTGTCCTTAAGTGCGAGTGCGCCGATTGAGCGCGTTCAATGGCTGTCCAGATTCGATAGGGCGTTGCTGGCATGTCAAAATGCTCCACACCGAGGGGGCGCAGCGCATCCATAATGGCATTCATGCACACACCAAGCGCGGGCGTTGTGCCGCCCTCGCCGCCCGGGCGCAGGCCAAGGGGATGGCTGCTGGCCGGTGTTTCGCTCAGCTCAGTGATGAAAGAGGGAAAATCAGCTGCGCGCGGCATGGCATAATCCATGAAAGAGGCCGAGAGCATTTGCCCGCTGCTGCGATCATAAACACACTGCTCCAGCAAAGCCTGACCCGCACCTTGTGCTATGCCGCCATGTGTCTGCCCATGCAGAATGAGAGGATTGACGGCAACGCCCACATCATCAATCGCAACATAGCGGATAATCGTCCAGTGTCCGGTTTGCGGATCAATCTCAATCTCGCAGACCTGTGCGCCATAGGGAAAGGCAAGGCCGGGCGTGATTTGATCGCTCATCGCCTGCAAGGGCCCGCGCAAATCCTCGGGCAGATCAGCATTGCTTTGGGCCTGCGCTGCAATGGTAAACAGATCCACACTGCGATCCGTGCCATTGATCGTAAAGCGACCCTCAGCAAAGTGCAGATCTTCACTTGCTGTCTCTAACAGGCGCGCGACAATCTGGCGGGCGCGCTCGAGTATGTCTGTGCTGGCTTGACGAATGACAAGGCTGGCAAAGCGCATGGAGCGACCCGAATGCGAGCCGCCACCGGCGATCACAAATTGCGTATCGCCATAGCGCACATCGACCCGCTCAAAGTCGACACCCAGCCAATCGCTCACCAACATGCTGAAGCTGGTTTCATGGCCTTGGCCGGAGGCCTGTGTGCCAATGATCAGCTCAATCCGCCCCTCTGGTGTGATGAGGAGTTCAGCGCGCTCACGCGGCGCACCGCTGGTTGTCTCGACATAATTGGCAACGCCAATGCCGCGCAATTTGCCCTGGGCAAGCGCCGCTTGTCGGCGTGCTTCAAAGCCTGCCCAATCGCCCAGCTCCAACGCACGCTCCATTGCCGCGCGATAATCGCCATTGTCATAAGTCACGCCGGCCGCATTGCGATAGGGCATGGCTGAGGCGGGAATGAGATTGCGACGGCGCAAGTCCACCCGATCAAAGCCACAGCGCAGCGCCGCCAGATCAATCAAGCGCTCCATCGCATACATGGCCTCTGGCCGACCGGCACTGCGATAGGGAATGGTCGAGGGCGTATTGCTCAATGCCGCACGGCCACGCAAATGCGCCTGATCAATCGCATAGACGCTGGTCATTAATTGCAGGCCTTTGTTGAGCGGAACAAAGGAGGCCGTATGAGCACCCAGATTGCTGATATTGGAGGTGCGCAGCGCCAGAAATTGCCCCTGCGCATCAAGCGCCAGCTCCATCTCGACATGCAGATCACGGCCCTGAAAATCCGTCAGAAAGGCCTCTGTTCGGGACGTCACTTGCCGCACAGTGGATTTGAGGCGCCGCGCGGCCCACGCAATCAAAACAAATTCGGGATAGGTCGCATTGCGCGTTCCAAAATTGCCGCCCACATCACCGGGCGCAGATATGCGCACTTTGTCGATATGCATGGAAAGGGCGGCGGCAATCTCTGTGCGCATTTGCACCACGCCAATGCCATGCGAGGCATGCAAGATGAGGCTGTGCTGCGTCTCATCCCAAATGGCAGCAGCAGCACGCGGCTCTAGATGCACGCCGGTGACGCGCTGGATCTGCGTCACCAGTTTGACGCAATGCTTGGCCTTGGCGAACATCTGTTCTGTTGCAGCTGCATCGCCCAATTGCGCATCAAGGCATAAATTGCCCGGCACATGCGGCCAGATCTGCGGCGCATCAGGCTTCAGGGCATCAACAGCTTGCGAGACCGAGGGCAAAGCCTCATAATCAATTTGCACCAATTCAGCGCCAGCCTCAGCATGAGCGCTGCTTGTCGCAATCACAACAGCGACAATCTCGCCGGGATAACGCACGCGCTCACTGGCGAGCGGAAAATGCTGGGTGATGATGCGCTCCGAGCCATCGGCAAACAGCAGCGGCCTATCAGATCCAATCTTCGAGCCGCCGGTTGCATGGGTGATGAATTGCAGGCCATCGGCTTTGGCATCTTGCGCGCTGAGCACGGCAACAACGCCGGCTTGTGCAAGAGCCGCTGTTGAATCAAGGGCACGAATGTTTGCATGCGCATGGGGTGAGCGCACAAAGGCGGCATGCAGCGCGCCGGGCAAATCCAGATCATCGGCAAATTGGCCCTGACCTGTGACAAGCCGCCAATCTTCCTTGCGGGGCAAGGCCTGCCCAATTCTGGCGCGGGTCATGTGCAATCACATAGTGCAAACGATGGTGTTTCTGCGGGTTGAGATTTGCTCTCTTCCCGCAGATCTGGTGAAGGGATCAAACAATGATCTCAGTCATCACGCCCTTGGGGAATAATTCATCGGGCGTGGCGTGACGATGGGCGATGCCTTGCTGATAGGTATAGAGCAGCATTTGCTCCCATGTCGGGCGGTTTTCTTCAATGCCATAGGGGAAGGGATCGCCATCAAACATATCGCGCATGCGCCGGGCATAAGTTGGCAACCAAGCCAGCGGATAGCGTGACACAGCCGGATCGAGCAGGCGCTCCAAACTGCGGCGCTTGGATTCTTGGAAGGCATTGACGAGGCTGCGCGCAACCCAAGGGTTATCTTCCAAAATAGCCTTCTTCATCGCAATAATATGCATGATCGGCCAGACTTTGGTGCGAGCGAAATACTCCTCTTCCATGCCCAGATAATCGGGATAGAGACGCACCACATTGGGGTCGCCCTTCAGGAAGCACGTGGGTGGGCGGGCAATGATGGCGCAATCAATTTCGCCCGAGGCCAGCATTTCGCTCAAAGATTTGTCGGCTACGCGGGTAAGCTTCACACCTTCAGGCAGGCTGAGCTCGACTTTTTCAATGCGACCCGGATCATTGGCGCCAGCCTGATACCAATGCACATCCTGCAATTTCACGCCGCATTCATTATGCATCCAGCCACGCATATAGACGGCTGCCGAATGGGCCCATTCGGGCGAGCCAATGCGCTTGCCCTTGAGATCTTGCACCGTCTTAATTCCCGAATTCTTGTTCACATAAAATGAACTGAAGCGAAACAGACGCGAGCAAATGATGGGCAGGCCGATAATGTCGGAATTTTCGCGCGTCACCTGAGCGGAGAATTTCGCCAGTGACAATTCGCTCACATCCCATTCGCGATTGAAGGTCTGACGGGCAAAGATCTCATGATGGCCATGAGTGAGCCAGACATGGTCAATGCCTTCGGCCTGAACAAGGCCAAAACGGAAATCGCGGAAATGATCATAATCAGTCGTGGCAATACTGAGTTTGAGACGGCTCATTGTCTTCCCCCTATGCAAGCGGAACGCTTCCCTGAGACAGATGGATTAGTGGTCTCAGACCAAGGGGTCAATAAGCTGGGATGGTCAATTCTGGATTTTGATGTCATCCTCCAGAATGACTTTTGTAAAGTCATCAATCAGCAGATCGAGCCGGATATGCCAATCACCGGCCTGCGGCAGGACTATGATTCTGCTCTCCCAAGCGCCTTGGCTGGTGGGTTCCAAAGGGATTTCCATAGCTTCAATGCCAGTTTGAGGATGGGAGGCGTAAAGGGTGGCGCTCATTGGATTCAAAGGGGTAAAATCACCGGTCTGGAAAAATAGACGGGCTTTGACCCTTCCTTGACGCCCCGGAGAGATCGTAACATCCGCCATCGCTTGACTAGAATGAATATGCATCTGGGCGGGCTCATTCTGTGCTTCCAGAACCACGCGCGCAGGCAGAGTAAAGCGCCAGAGCCCGACGAGCGCCAAAATCAGCACGGCTCCAAGGATCTCGCCAAGAATGGATCGCCGTAAAGCCAGATAAGCCCATGGGATTTGTGTCTTAAGACGGGGGACGAGGAGCCAGCGATTAGCCGCTGCCAATGCCAGCAAAATCGTGACAAGTCCGACTTTAGCACACAAGATTCGGCCATAGTCTGTGTTCAGCAGGCTTGCGATCTCCCCCAATTGTACGCGAGATAAAATCAGCCCTGCAATCAGCGCGAATCCTACAATGGGCAGGGCAAGGTTTGAAAATCGGCTCAACCCTGTCTGGAGATGGTCATTGGCGTCCCGATGCTGCTCATAGAGAACAGGCAGAGCGCCAATCCATAAGGCCACACCCAGCAAATGCAGAAAAAGAGCCGGCCTTGTCACTGTTTGTGGCTGCGCCGTGCTGGCATGGCCGCTCAAAGTCAATGCATAACAGCCCATAGCAAGGCAGAGGAATAATCCACTTCGGCTCCAAAGTTTGGCCACGATATGTGAGGGACATGCAGTCAGAAGTCTGCCTATGAGCATTGCGAACCCAGCAAACACAAAAGTGAAGCGACTGCTTAACTGCCAGCCTGTCAACCAAGCGGGAGATTGGAACAAGCTGAGAATTCCCAAGCCAAGCGCATCGGCACCATTCAACCCAATGGACATTCCGCTAGAAACTAGCCCTACTTCTAGGAGGCGTTTTGCAAGCTGACGACTTGTGCTTGGATCCTGAGGGACCACGCTCAACCAAGAGTGACAAAAACCCCCGCCCAGCCCCCCCAGAAGTCCGCAATAGAAAATCCAGCGCATCAGCCAGATCAACATGGTCAAACGCGCGTCATCGCGAGCGGCATAGCTATCAATCTTGCGATTGGGACTGCCAATCGAAAACACCAATACGCCGCTGACAGGGTGGCCGTCGGCAGAGACAATCCGATAATTCATCAAAATTGTGCCGTTCAGCAGGTCATGAGGTGGTGTAATTCTGACCTCGCGGTCCTGAGCTTCAACAGAGTCAGGTGCAAGGCTGGTGCCGTCCGACTGCACAAAACTAAAAGCCAGCGGTGCTATGCTTTCATTAAAGCGCAGATGAATGGTCTCAGGTGAGGTGCGAAGGACGGCGCCCTGGATTGGGCTTGTTTCAAGCAGGCTGGCATGGGCTAGCGCAGGGGCTGACTTGGCAAACAAGATAAAAACAAGCGCGATCGCGCCCAAGCGTGACCCT
This sequence comes from uncultured Hyphomicrobiales bacterium, assembly GCA_903903935.1. Classification (GTDB taxonomy): domain Bacteria; phylum Pseudomonadota; class Alphaproteobacteria; order Rhizobiales; family Beijerinckiaceae; genus Terripilifer. Next base: position 8,397 of record CAIVAX010000141.1, read on the forward strand.
GTTTGAAGTAGGGCCACGCAAGTTCTTTTTAGCAAGTGCATTTTGAAATGCGTCACCGATTTGGCGCTATGATTTTCAGGCCGGGGGCAGGCGATTTATAATCGTCAGCTGGTTTGCCAGCGGCCGGAATCTCGATCCAGCGGTTAAAGCCCGTCTCACATTCCTGCACGGTGGGGAAATAGAGTGTTGAGCCGGCCTCCAAATCACCAGCCAATGTTCCTGTCATGATGAATTCGTCATAATGCGCATCAAGCAGGCGACCGGTCCAGATCACTTCGCGCACGCCCTCGCTGAGCTTGGCGTGCTCAGTTCCAAAGGTTTTTGCATAGGGGCCACGTACTGTTTCAAGCGTCCAACCTGCCTTGGGCATGGGCTTCACATTAATGTAACCCTCGGGAATGCGAATGCGTACTTTGAGGGTCGGGCTTTCGCCGCAGCCATGGCCAATGCGCATAATGGCTTTGTAGCTGCTGTTCGGGCTGGCTTGCTTCACTTCAAGAGTAGCATGAGCCAGAGCTGATGAGGTGGTGAGTGTCAGCAGAGTAACAATAGCGCAGGCGCGCCTGATGAAAGGAGATGTCATGTTCAGTCTCTAAAATTGGATGTGACAGAAGCGATCAATCCACACACGCAACCCGTCTTGGGCATAAGCCAAGCAGGATCGAAGGGGTGATCGCGATCTTTGCTGAAGTCAGACCATATTAGCTGGCGGCGCTCTGGGTGCGCCGGGTGCTGTTGTCAATCGCCAGAGCCGAGTGCTGGAAACGGGCCAATCCAGACATTGTATGTCGTCTGTGAGATCGGGACGGGTTCCATAGGCCCTGCCTGAGGCAGAGAGTTTTGGGGCAATAAAATCTGCCGATAGGGTCAGGCAGGCTTCATCGCAACACGAAATGTCATCTTGTGGCAGATCCGGTCTGGCGGGGGCCTGATGCCCCATCTTCCCTGTTTCCCCCGACTGAGTGAGGCAAAGTACGCCCATTGTCTCCAAGGGGGCGGCACTGGCGGGCAAAGGGGCGAGGAGAGCGCGAAGAAATACTAAATAAATCAGTACAATAGAAGTAAACAGGCGGAGCCATCTGGCGCATTCTGCTATGATAATCGGCATTTGCTCCAACACCAGATGGCCAGAAAGGGTTAAGAGATCAGACTTATAATCGCACAATATTGCCCGCGCAAATCGGTTTGTGATTGCGTCTTGATCTCGCAAGTCTTATATTTTGAGCAGTTCCCGTCATTCTTGATGAGATTGAGGCTTTGCCTCGGCCGGGTGGCCACCCGGCAAGCCCGCCCTATTGCCTGTGAGCCGATTGGAGACCGAAGATGAGCAATGCCCCGCTAATGCCCAAGGCAACCGCTGTCTGGCTGGTGGAAAACACATCCCTCACTTTCGATCAGATTGCTGAATTCTGCAAATTGCATCCCCTTGAGGTCAAGGGCATTGCCGATGGCGAAGTTGCAGCTGGCATTAAGGGCCATGATCCCGTCACCTCCAATCAGCTGACCCGCGAAGAGATTGCCCGTGGCGAGGCTAATGAGTCCCATCGCCTTTCTTTGGCTGTGGCCAAAGTGCGCATGCCCGAAATCAAGAAAGCGGGCGGCCCGCGTTATACGCCTCTGTCCCGCCGTCAGGATCGCCCCAATGCCATTTTGTGGTTGTTGCGCAACCATCCTGAATTGAAAGACGCGCAGATCATGCGTCTGGTTGGCACAACTAAATCAACCATTGCCGCTATTCGTGATCGCACGCATTGGAATTCAGCCACGCTCTCGCCGCTTGATCCAGTTACTCTTGGCCTGTGCTCGCAGATCAATCTCGATCTTGAGGTCAATCGTGCCAATAAGGATCGTCCGCAGCGCGAGATCGATGGCGGCCAGACTCTCGTGTCGGCAGAAATCACGACAGCGCCGCGCGCGCCCGTCACCCAGATGGATGTCTTTGGTACGACCACACCCGCCTCGCAGCCGCAGCCCAGCTCGGAAGATCTGGATCTTGATTCAGTCTTTGCCAAGCTGAAGGATCTGAAGATCAAGGATTGACGTCTGTCTGACTTCGCCTGCTTTTAAGTGCTGTAATCCTGCCTTTGAAGATTGCGTGAGGCGCCTTGTTTTGGCATGCTCGCAATCTAAAATGTCAGGGAGGCATTATGTCGGGCGATCATTCTTGGTTTGCGCATTATCCAGCTGGTGTCCCGCTACAGATCAGCCCAGATCATTCGCCCACTGTCGTTCATATTTTTGAACAGGCATTAGCCACTTATGGCGCGCGCCCGGCTCTGGAGAGCTTTGGCAAGCAAATGACCTTTGCCGAGCTTGGGGCTGCAGCACATCAGATTGCCGCAGGTCTGCAGGGGATGAATTTGCAGCGTGGCGATCGCATTGCCATCATGATGCCCAATGTCATGGTTTCTGAGCCCGTTCTATTTGGAATTTTGCTGTCGGGATTTGTCGTCGTAAATGTCAATCCGCAATATACGGCGCGCGAACTCGTTCATCAGCTCAATGATAGCGGCGCAAAAATTTTATTC
>CAIVAX010000142.1 GCA_903903935.1 uncultured Hyphomicrobiales bacterium
AAAGACGCGCATACATGTCATAAGTTGAGCCTGCGCCGGAATAGACCAGCATGGTCAATTGCCGCCCCTTGTAGAAATCAGCCGCAGACTGAGCCAAAGCCCCGCTTGTTCCGATCAGGACTGAGAGCCCCGCAAGGGCCATGCGTATTGAGATGGTCATTTCAACTCCCTGTTTAGCCTTGGCTTACTGGATTAAGCTCTGATAACAGCTCGGCCTCTTATTCCACATATGCGGTCATCGCCCGCCCGCCCGAGATTTGCGCCAATCAGCCAAACGTCCGAGCCTCAGAATTGGCAAGCATGATCCGCTCTTGAACCCGGGTCAACCCTCCACAATAGGCCTATCCCGGCGCTGGGAAGGGCTTCGCATGGCCATAAATTCTCCCCCATTGCCGCCAAGTTCATATCCGGTTCACCTCCTGCTCCTATGGTGAAGCCCTATGCCCCACTGGCTGGCCTGCGGCCACTCAAGGATCGGGCTTGGGTGGAAACAATCGGCACGGCCGAACCAACACACGGATGATTCATGTCTCAACGGATTCGCAAAGCAGTCTTTCCTGTTGCCGGCCTTGGCACGCGCGTATTGCCCGCCACCAAATCAATTCCCAAAGAAATGCTAACCGTCGTCGATCGGCCCGTCCTGCAACATTGCGTGGATGAAGCCAGAGAAGCTGGCATTGAGCATTTCGTTTTTGTGACCGGCCGCAACAAAGCCGTCATCGAAGACCATTTCGACATGTCCTATGAGCTCGAAGATACACTCACCAAACGCGGTAAGATGCGTGAATATGAAGCGCTGATGGCTGATCTTCCCGCGGCAGGGGCCACCAGCTTTACCCGCCAACAAGCTCCCTTGGGCCTTGGCCATGCGATCTGGTGCGCGCGCGATATTATCGGCGATGAACCCTTTGCGGTACTTCTGCCCGATATGATCACACTGCCCGGCCAGCGGGGCAGCAAGTGCCTTGCTCAATGCATTGAAGCGCACGAAAAACACGGCGGCAATATCATTGCCGTGGAAGAAGTGCCCCCGCAGGATACGCATCTCTATGGCGTGGTCTCGATTGGCGCTGATCACGGCCATACATTTGCGATCAATGCCATGGTGGAAAAACCCCCGCAGGGCAGCGCGCCTTCTAATCTGATCATCTCCGGCCGCTATGTTCTAGAGCCGGAAATTTTCGATATTCTCGCGCATGTCGAAAAAGGCGCGGGCGGCGAGATCCAATTAACCGATGGCATGAAAGAACTCGCGAAGAGCAGCAATTTTTATGGCGTGCGCTTTGATGGCAAGACTTATGACACGGGCTCCAAGATTGGCTTTCTGGCCGCAAATGTCGCCTTTGCCATGGCGCGCGAAGATATCCGGCCCGGTTTTCTGAATGAGCTGAAGAAAATTGTCGGGGCAGGTTGATCAGCGCTGCAAGCGCAAGCCAACCAATAAAGCATTGGCGGTGTAATCATTGCCCGCCAATGAGCTCTTTAAGCGCTCATGGGTAAAGCTGCCGCTCACGACCATAGAGCGGGACAGAGCATAATCAGCCTGCAAACTGCCTGTGGCTTGTGTCTCTTGCAAGGACACACCCTGATAATGATTGCCCTGCAAGGCTGCAGTGATTTTCACAGTAAAATTTCGGCGCAAAGCATGCGCGACTTCCAAAGCCATGCGGCGCGAGAACGTGCCTGAAGCCCCAACAAGAGTGGTCTCACCAATTTCGGTGGTCCCTCGCAACGTGACAGTGGTGAGCGGCGTCGCAGTCCAGATCAGAGCTGACTCAAAAGCAGGACCATTAATCCGGCTTAATCGCCCATCTTGATAGGAGCGCTCCATATAGCCTGTGGCAATTTGCCCAGTGAGCAAACGGGAAAGCTCAAAGCTCGTGCCCATGCGGGCCATGAGGCCGGTCGAATCTCTTTGATAGCCTGCATTATCGATCAGATTATCGCGCTTGCGTGTATCAAACGAGAGATCAACAAAGGGGCTTATGCCGGGAGAAACTTCATAACCCAATCGGCCGCGCAGACCCAAAGTGATAAAATCATTACTGGCAAGATTAACCTTGCCGCCATTGGTCAAAGATGCGTTTTGATAAAAGGTCCTATCCACAAGGCCTGTTACATTTGTCGCAAGCTGCCCAAAGGCCTGATTGAAACCCGTACTCATTCCCAGACTGAATACATCAGGACGCGAGGACAGGGTTTCACCCTGAGCAATAAAATCAGACGAGGACACGCTTTGCGATGTCAAACTTCCCCGCAGTCCCAGATCAGCCGAGCTGTCACGCGAGATCGGATAATGCAGCTGACTTTTGAACTCACCCTCGGGCCGATCGGCGGAAGGTGTCGACAAATAGCGAATATAATTGAACCGACCGCTCGACTCGATCTGAAACAGGCGCGGATCATAAAGCAGCGAAAATCCCGCCTCCGTATGCACGCTGGCTGAAGCTGTCTGAGGGCCAGAGGATTTAGAAGGATTGGACTCATAGCCCGCGAGAGATTCAACATAGGGTAGAAGTTTCATCCCGCCATAAGTGAGTCCCAAAGGAGCATAAGGATCAGCATCGACCTTTGGCGGCTTCTTTCTGGCAATGTCAGGCGTTCGTGCATAATTGACCGGTGGCTGGGCAGAGACAGCCGCTTGTGCATTGGGCTGCAATTGCAAAGGCGCGCGCGGATAGGCCACCAGATTAGGCAAAGGATGAGCAGGCTTGGCCGCCCGACCGGGATATTTTAAGCGCGGATCCGGTTTTGCGCGCGGCTTGCCATAATTGGCCGCACCAGGAACGGGCGAAGGGGGAGTTTCATCAATTCTATTCACAGCCGCAGCCCGAGGCCCATTTGGGCTGGGCGGATTGAACGGATTGATCTCCTGGGGAGCTGAGTCGGCCGGCTTCTCCTGCGCACCCACACTGGCGTTGCTCACGCCAAGCAGCGCAAGAGCGCTCACCACCCCTATTGGCGAGGGGCGCAGCAGTCGAAATAATGGCCAGCGGGCAATGAATGGCGCCATAAGTGAAAACTTAAAAAGGGATAAATAAATACCTAACCCAGCGTTAACTTTTAATGGTTAACTTTTACTTAATCCCGCGCAGGCCTGCATTGATTGCAACCCATCAGAGTTTTATAATAACAGCCCAAGCTTGATCAGAAAGTTGGACTGTGTGACTCATCGCATGACAAAGCAGGACTGGATCGCTTTGGGCGGACCAAGCCCCTTAGCGAAATGGGGCTTTGAGCTCATGCACTCCATTGTTGAACTCTGCGCCTCGCAGCGGCAGATTCACACCATTGGTCGCGATGATCATGTCACCCTTGATCCTGCTCACCAAACAAAAAGCCTATGGCTGGCGCAATTTCAAAACAGACCGATTGTCGATGTGCTCGCCACCGGACACTGCCGCATTGTCGCTTTTCTTGATGAGCCGCTTGAAGCCATTCGCTTCACAATGGGTGCTTTGGGGTTTAATTTCCTCGATAGCCTGCGTCATCAAACAGCAGCGGCCATTGGCTATCCAGCCTTGCAGAACAATCCCGCTGCCCTGATCATTCCGCGCGATTATGCCGGCAGCTGCGCATCCCTGATTGATCTTATTCTTAAGCATCTCGAACTCAGGCCCAGCCAATCGGATTACGACAGACTGCTGAGCAGATCGCTCTCTATAGCTGAAACTTATCTCACTCTTGCGCAAATGCTTGAGCGCCGCCAACTTGATGTGAACACGCGCATCAACATGCCAGAGCTCAGCCAAATCGAAATCAAAACAGCAGAGCAAGTTTTACCGCCTCTTATGTTAATGGCCCTGCCTGTCGACCCCATGCCGATAGTGTGGCCGCATACGATTTTCACGCAAGGCGATACACAAAAGCCCGTGCAAGATCTGTTGATCGAATTAGCTGGTCCGCCGCGCTTTGTATTTTACGGGCCTTATTTTTATCTCCCCGCTGGACATTGGACCGTCGAAGCCATTTTCGGTTTCTCTGATACCGTCACCCATATGCATTATTTGGTTGATATCACCGATAGCCAAATGCTCACGCAATCGCGGCTCTATCCAACCGAGCCCGGTGTCTTTGCCGCACAATTCTCGCTCACCCATGAGCGAAGCCATGAGCCGCTTGAGTTTCGTTTCAAGACATTTGAAAGCGCCATTGAAGGGCAAGTCGCTCTGTGCCTTGTGCGCTTTTATGATTTCCGACCACTCTAACAGAGCGTAAATCTAAACTCTAGCGCCGCAAAGCCTGTCGCTGATCCTCGAGAATATCGCTCAGCGTTTGCGCCCATTCAATGCGCGGGCGCCAATCCAATAAACGTTTGGCTTTGTCAAAAGACCCGCAGGTGATGGGCAGATCATTGGGACGCATGCGCTGTGCATCTTGTTTGATTGAAATGGGCACGCGAGAGAGCGCGATGAGTGCGTTTAAATTATCGCCAATTCGCCGTGCTGTGCCTGAAGCCAGATTGATAATCTCGCCCGGCTGCAAGCCTGTCTGGCAAAGCGCAATATCGGCATAGGCTCTGACAACATCGCGCACATCGAGAAAATCCCGACTCGCATCTAGATTGCCAACTTCAACAACCGGGCTTTGTAAGCCTGCCTCGATCAAAGCAATCTGACGCGCAAAACTTGGGATGACAAAGGCCGGATCTTGTCCCGGACCTGTATGATTAAAGGGGCGCACACGCACCGCACGCAAACCATCATAGGCCATTTGACCAATCAAAAGATCTGCCGCAGCTTTGGACAGAGCATAGGGCGAGCGCGGATCGACCAAAGCGCTTTCATCAAGCGGATTGGGATTTGTTTTGAATGTCCCGCCATAAATTTCAGAACTGCTGATGAACACAAACAAACAATTGGGTGCGGAGTGTTTGACAGCTTGCGCCAAAATGCGCGTGCCGGTCACATTGACATCCCATGTCAGATTTGGCGCCTTATGGCTATGCTGCACATGCGCTTGGGCTGCCAGATGAATCACCACATCGGGCTTAACCTGTTCCACAACAGCCTCAATCGCAGCTTGATCCAAAAGATCAGCGCAATGTGCGTGATCTGTCTCAGTCACAATCGCGGCACTGCGCTCAAGACCGTATAATTCAAGATCCAGCAATTCGCGATTGGCTTGAGGCCGCGATTTCAATTCACGCACCAGCCAGCGCCCGACAAAGCCTCCAGCACCTGTGATGAGAATCCGATGCGGAGCACTCATGTTCGGCTCTAGTGAGAGGAGGACAGACGCTTGAGATCAGCCTCGACCATTTCGCTGATCATCTCTTCCAAAGTGACCACAGGCTCCCAGCCCAACAGACGCTTGGCCTTGCTGGCATCGCCCAACAAAATATCCACCTCTGCAGGGCGGAACAGCTCGGGATCAATCACCAAATGATTTTTAAGCTCAAGCCCGACATGCTTAAAGGCAATCTCGCACATATCGCGCACAGTAACAGAGCGGCCCGTAGCAACGACAAAATCATCCGGCTGATCCTGCTGCAGCATGAGCCACATGGCTCTGACATAATCGCGCGAATGACCCCAATCGCGCTTGGCGTCAATATTCCCAAGCCGCAATTCCTTGGCCAGACCCAGCTTGATGCGCGCCACGCCATCGGTGACTTTGCGCGTCACAAATTCAATGCCGCGCAGCGGCGATTCATGATTGAACAGAATGCCGCTTGACGCATGCAGATGAAAGCTCTCGCGATAATTGATCGTCATCCAATGCGCATAGAGCTTTGCCGCCGCATAGGGCGAGCGGGGATAAAAGGGTGTCGTCTCTGATTGAATGGGCTCCTGAATGAGGCCATACATTTCTGAGGAAGAGGCTTGATAGAAGCGCGCCTGCGGACATTCGAGCCGCATGGCCTCCAGCACATTCACACAGCCAAGGCCCGTGACCGTGCCTGTGAGCAAAGGCTGATGCCAGGAGGATTTGACGAAGGATTGGGCCGCCAGATTATAAATCTCATCCGGTTTGATCTCACGCAAAATACGAATGAGACTGGAGAGATCGGTCAAATTGCCATCAATGAGCTTGATGTCGCCCGCAATATTGAGCCAGCGCAGACGCGTATCATTCACATCCGCTGTGCTGGAGCGCCGCACCAGTCCATAGACCTCGTAATTCTTTTCAAGCAGGAGCTTTGACAAATAGGCCCCATCTTGGCCGGTGACTCCTGTGACAAAGGCTTTTTTCATCAAACCACCCAATTCGGGCACATCCGCTTCACGCGATATGGCTGCAATCGTCAAACATCAGCTTGATTGATCTTCGATCAATCGGGGATTTCTTAGCACCTCGCCCACAGCCACGCAATCAAGCCCTGTGCTGCCAATAGGCTGTTAGCTTGTGCCATGAGCTGAGTGCAGCTGGAACTTATTGACCCATCTCAGTCAAAATTCTACACTTTCCCATCGATTATAACCTCGCTCATCGAGCGCCGAGGATTCTGTGCAGCATCATTCACCCCCCGTGCGCCCCAGATCCGGCCTTCGCGCCCTTAGCGCTCGATTGCTTGAGGTGATTTTATATCCCTTGGATTTTGGCATTAATTTTCTGCTCAAGCGCCAACTCACACGCGACCAAGCTCATTTGTCTCAATCTATTGACCAGCTTCGCACCGAACACGCCCGAGCTTTGCAAAATGCGCAAAACCGTTTGCGCGCCCAATCAAGCCAATCATTGCACGAGGCTCACGAGCACATACGCCGGCTCGAAGCACAAAATGCAATGGCGCTGCGAGCCAATCAAATTCTTCTTGATCGAGTGAAGGCCTATGTCGATCAAAAATTGATCGAGAGGCTAGTCCAAAGCGCTCAGCAAGAGACTTCTCTGTCACCTTCGCCATCACGTCCCAC